>NZ_JAUOEV010000018.1:0-108943 GCF_031932135.1 Shewanella vaxholmensis | reverse complement strand
AGCTTTTTAGCTAAACGAACAGCAGAAGTGTTAATTAAGATTGGCATTATTGCAACTGTGACCGTTGGCGGCATGAATGCCGTCGTCGACCCCTCAGGGACGCTTGTTGTTAAATGCAAGGGCGGCGAGTCACAGGGGAAACAATGACAATTCATGCTGCAAACTAACTGTCGGTTCTAATTGCATCCTGATGTGAATCTTGACAGGTTCAGTCCAAGTTAATCCACCTTTTGTCATCTGCATGTCATCTAAACTTCATCATTCAGTCAAAGCCCCTCACTAAGCTCATATTCGTTAACAGCCTAATGGGTGAATACGAGATGACAGGATTTAATTTCAAGGAATTTGAAACAACAGCGCAGGGACAGATAAATGACCCCAGCCTTTCACCTCCTATCTTTAACCGCTCGACGCAATCACCTACATCAGTTCTGACATCTGCACCAACACCCTCAAATCGTTTCAATTCAGCATCTTTTACCCCATCCGCATTAACTTCAGACCAGACGGCATCACCCCATACACCAAGCATCACAGTTAACGCCCTTTGGCTATCGGATATCCATTTAGGCTGTAAAGATTGCAAGGCCGACTACCTGCTCAGTTTGCTTGAAACCGCGCGTTGTCAGCACTTGTATCTAGTCGGTGACATAGTCGATTTATGGGCGCTGAAACGTAAGCTGCATTGGCCCGATAGCCACAATAAGGTGCTACAAAAATTCATTGAACTGGCACAAAACGGCACACAAGTGATTTATCTGCCGGGCAACCACGACGAACTGATCAAACCCTATGCCGAGCTAAGCCTGTGGAATATCAAAATAGCCCGCCAACATATTCACCACGGGATTGGCGGCCATAAATTGTTGATGCTCCACGGGGATCAGTTTGATGCCGATGTGTGTGTCGGCCGTTTCTACGCCATATTGGGCAATCATTTATATGACTTATTACTGTTCCTTAATCGCAATCTCCACAGCCTGCGGGAACGCTTAGGTTATCCCTATTGGTCACTGGCAAGTTACATCAAATCCAAAGTGGGTAAGGCTCAAGCCGCTATCGGACATTATCGCCAAGCGGTGCTCAACTATGCCCAGCATTTCGATGTTGACGGCGTGATCTGCGGCCATATCCATCAGCCAGAACTCTCAACTCACCCCAGAGCAGCACAATACTGCACGCCCCAAAGTACACCTGAGCAGCGGAAAATCATCTACGCCAACGACGGTGACTGGGTTGAAAACTGCAGCTTAATCACAGAAACCTTAAGCGGTGAATTACAGCTTTGTCGCTGGAATGAACAGACACTCAATCTCGATATTCTCAGCAGCATAGCGTTAGTGCAACAGCCGCCTGAGACGCACAAAAACCAACAACAAAAAACGGCAGCGCAGCCAATGCCAAACACAAATACCAGCGAAACTCGCCCAAGGGATGTCGCCTAATACTATGAATCAACTAAATAATATGACTCTTCAATCAGATAACACTATGGAACACAATGACCAGACGCTAAACAACAACCTTAACCATAATAACCATGCCGTGCAGCCACCTGCGCTTAAGGCGAAGAGCATGATTTTTACCGTTGATAATATGGTTGAACAAAATCTGCCGTCGATCAATGACAAACCTTGGCTCGCTAAACCCGCCAAGGCCATGCTGCGTTACCTGCTCAATGAAAAACAATGCAATGATATCGCTAATCAATATGCCTATTTACAGGGTGTGGACTTTGTCGAGCAAGTGCTGGCGAGTTTCGACTTTAGCTTTACCGTACCCGCCAACGAGGTAGAAAACATTCCCTGTGAAGGCCGAGTGGTGATCTTCGCCAACCATCCCATAGGTTCGCTCGATGGCTTAGCGCTGATCAAACTGATCAGTGAAATTCGCCCTGATATCAAAGTGGTCGCCAATGAACTCTTGATGGCGCTGGAACCGCTGCACTCAATCTTACTGCCAGTGCGCAATATGACGGGCGGCACACCGAAACAGCATTTAGAAAAAATCCACCAGCACCTGCGTAACGAAGGCGCTGTGCTGATTTTCCCGTCGGGGGAAGTCTCGCGCCTTCGCCCTAACGGCGTGCGAGATACTCAGTGGCACTCTGGCTTTTTAAAAATGGCGATTTCCTGTAATGCGCCCTTACTGCCGATATTTTTAGATGCCAAAAACTCTGCGACCTTCTACGGCGCATCTATGATTTACAAGCCACTCGCCACACTGCTGCTGGTGAAGGAAATGTTCAAACAGGCCAAACGTAATATGCCGATCCGCATTGGCGAGCTTATTCCCAATGAAGCCGTGCGCACGATGGACTTTCCACTCAAGACCAAGATAAAACTGCTTAAAAATCACTTGTATCGTATCGGCAAAGATAAAGATCCGCTGTTTATCACCCAAAGTGCTATCGCCCACCCTGAATCGCGCCGTGAACTGCAAGCGGCGCTACAGCAATGCGAACTGCTAGGGGAAACGCAAGATAACAAGTTGATTTACCTGTACCAGCACCACGACAGCAATCCCATCATGCGGGAAATTGGTCGCCTGAGGGAAATCGCCTTTCGCGCCGTGGGTGAGGGGTCGGGCAAACGCCGCGATATCGACAAGTACGATTCCTACTACCAGCACTTAGTCCTGTGGGATAAGGAGCAGTTTGAAATTGTCGGCGCCTACCGTTTTGCCAGTGGCGACAAAGTCTTAGAAAAATACGGTGATAACGCCCTCTACAGCCAATCGCTGTTTCAATACGCCGACAGCTTTATGCCCTTCGTGAAGCAAGGCTTAGAACTTGGCCGTAGTTTTGTGCAGCCTAAATATTGGGGCAAACGCAGCTTAGATTATCTCTGGTTTGGCATAGGCGCTTATCTCGCCAAACACCCTGAATACCGTTACCTATTTGGCCCAGTGTCTATCAGCAATCAATTGCCCGGCAGCGCCAGAGAAATGCTCGTACACTTTTACTCGCGGGAATTTGCGCCTGCGCAGCAGATGGCGGTTTCCATGTCGCCCTTTGGTTTATCCAAATCCCAAAAAGCCAAGTTAGATGATTTGTATTTCTCCGAGGATTATCAGAGCAACTTCAAGCAACTCAAACAAGTACTCGCGAGTATGGGCGCCGCCGTGCCGACGCTCTACAAGCAATATGGTGAGCTGTGTAAGGCTGATGGGGTTAAGTTTCTCGCCTTTGGTATCGACGCCGACTTTGGCGATTGTATCGATGGCTTAGTGCTGGTGGACACCCACAAACTGAAAGGCAAAAAGTATCAACGCTACATAGGCGCGCACTTGCCCGAATCGGAGCGGATGCCAATCGCAGCGGATGATGAGCCAGAGGTCCAAGATCTTTGAGTTAAAACTTTGTAATGGGTGTTGGCTAAACATGCACCACTCTGTTATAAGTAACTGTAATGCAGCGCATTAACAGAGCGCATCCGAGGATGCGCAAGCTTAACAGGGGATCATCATGCCGATCATTATCGCCGATATTATGAGTACCCGAGTCGTCACGGTTGAAATGGACGACCGATTAACTGTGGCGAAGGAAATCTTCGACCAAGCGAGCTTTCATCACTTGTTGGTCGTCGATGAGTATCAACTTGAAGGCGTGTTATCGGAGCGGGATCTGCTGCGTGCCATTAGCCCTAACTTGGGCAGTAGTGCAGAAACCGCAAGAGATTTAGAAACCCTGCAAAAACGTGTGCATCAAGTGATGACCCGTAATCCGGTTACCGTTGCACCCCACATCAATTTAGACACGGCAACCCGCATCTTGTTAGACAACGACATAGGCTGCTTGCCGGTGTTAGAAGACGGTAAATTGGTTGGAATTGTCACTTGGAAAGACTTACTGCGGGCCTATTGTGAATACCGGGCACAAAATCAAAGCGAGTGCTAATCCTAAGACTGCACTCGCTTCTGTTTACAATGATGCTCGAATGATTGAGCTTAACGAATTCTTAACAAATTAATGTCGCTTAAATCGCCCAACCACCCATATAGAACACCACTAAACCTAAGGTAATGGCGAGCACGCCTACTTTCAGTTTGCGCCATTCACCACTACAGATACGGCCGACAACCAGAGTCACAAAGCCCAGCATAATACCTGTGACGATATTACAACTTAAGATGATAAACACAGCGCAGGTTAAGCCTGCCATGGCATCGACTTTATCGTCAAAATCAAGTTTTGCTACGTTACTCAGCATCAACAAACCCACATACATTAAAGCAGGCGCTGTCGCATAGGCAGGCACTAAGTAGCTTAATGGCGCTAAAAACATCATCAATAAAAACAGTACGCCCACGATAGTCGCAGTTAAACCTGTCTTACCGCCCGCCGCAGTACCCGCCGCCGACTCGATATACACTGCCGCTGGTGCGCCGCCCACTAAACCCGCCACCATACTGCTGACGGAATCTGAGGTTAAGGCTTTGCCGCCGCCGACAATATTGTCGTCTTTATCGAGTAAATTCGCTTGCCCAGCCACAGCACGGATAGTGCCAGTCGCATCGAAAATCGCCGTCATCACTAACGCTAATACGATAGGCAAGACCACAGGATTAAAGGCGCCCATAATATCAAGTTGGCCTATGAGCGAATGCTCAGAGGTGAAATCGGGGAAGGCGAATAAGCCTTGGTATTTCACGCTCGGATCGAATATTAAACCAAATACAGATAACGCGATAATCACCAACAGAATACCGCCAGGTACACCGCGGCGCTCTAAACCGATAGTTGCCGCTAAACCTATAACGGTCGCAATAACAGGCAAGCTGTTAATATCGCCCAACTTCACCGGTAAGCCTGCGCTATTGGCCACAATCAACTGCACACTGTTAGTCGCAATCAAAAGTAAAAACAAGCCGATACCTATGCCTGTACCGTGGGCTATGCCCTTAGGTAAATTAGCCAGTACCCACTGACGAACACCTGTCACGCTCACAAGTGTGAACGTCACGCCCATTAGGAAAATCGCGCCTAAGGTGACCGGAATCGACATGCCCTGACCTAGCACTAAGCTAAAGGCCGTAAAGGCTGTGAGCGAAATCGCGCAGCCAATCGCCATAGGTAAGTTTGCCCATAAACCCATGAGCAAAGAACCAAATGATGCAATTAAACAGGTGGCGATAAACACGGCGCCGGGATCAAATCCCGCTTGGCCTAACATGTTAGGCACCACAATCACTGAGTAGACCATAGCGAGGAAAGTCGTTAATCCCGCAATCACTTCTTGGCGAACTGTGCTGCCACGTTGTTGAATAGAAAAATAACGGTCCAGAAACGAACCAGAGGGTACGGCTGTTGAACTCAATTGCTCAGACATAATGTTGTTATACCTTGTGATCTCTTAAAATGGGGTCGGTACCAATTACCTAAAACGCAATTGGCGACGCTGGCTGCGGCAGATTAGAGCCCCAAATCCATCAGACTTGGGTGAGAGATCCACATCATTTTCCTACTGTGGGAAAAATCCATGATCTGCAAGCAGTGATGCTTCGCGATGATTAACAAGCCATTAATCATGTAGACGCAGCCGTTGTTGGCCGCGGATGATACTGGAATCTCCCAAAGATAGCTAAGACATCCCCTACACTTCGATAAAAAATTAGCGACAAAAGCCGAAATCAGTTGTTCAAAAAACATCCTAAGCGATGACATCACGGCCTATTGAACTCACATTAATCACCGCCGAATTGTGCCAGAGCAGGGCTTAACTTACGCCCACAATAAAGTTTTCATAATCTTTCATATATTGTCAAACCCCATTCATCACAGCGAGCAAGTCCATTCACATCTCCCCTTTATAGTGCTCATATCAAAAATCGCTTTCGTTCGGAGTCGAGCCCAATGACAAAGCCACACCAACAAACACCCACATCGGATAAATCCACGCGCAAAAATGAGTTAAAAGCACTCGGGTTCATCATCTTTTTACTCTTCCCCGCGCTCACTATCGCAGGGATCAGTATTTACGGCTTCATCATTTGGATGATCCAAGCCTTCGGCGGCGTTGTCGGCCACTAATTTATACCTATTTACCATATAGTTACTTTTTGAGGACGCGATTATGAAGTGGTTAACCAACCTCTGGCGCACACTGAACAAACCCACCAAAGCACTGACCTTAGGCGCCGTCAGCATCAGCGCTTTTATCATGGGTATCATCTTCTGGGGCGGATTTAATACTGCACTCGAAGCCACCAATACCGAAGCTTTTTGTATTAGTTGCCACAGTATGGAAAGCAAACCCTACCAAGAGCTGCAGGAAACTGTGCATTGGTCGAATCACTCTGGCGTTCGCGCCACCTGCCCCGATTGCCACGTGCCCCATAACTGGAGCCGTAAAATCGCCCGTAAGATGGAAGCCTCGCACGACGTCTGGGGCTGGTTATTTAACACAGTCAACACCCCTGAAAAATTCGAAGCCAAACGCTTAGAAATGGCGAGCCGTGAATGGAAACGTTTCGACCGCGACAACTCCTTAGCCTGCAAAAACTGCCACAACTACAACTCGATGAAATGGGAAGCCATGTCACCGCTGGCACAAAAACAGATGAAACGCGCCGCAGAAATCGACCAAAGCTGTATCGATTGCCATAAAGGTATTGCCCACCACTTACCGGAAATGGGCACTGCCCGCGCACCAGAACTGATTGCAGAAGTCGGATCGGGTGTTAGCTCAGTTGAAACGAATCAAACTTACTATAGCGCCCTGACTAAACCCTTATTCTTCACTGATAAAGGTGATGTGGAAGCAGGCACGCTCAACGTAGCAACGAAAGTCAAAGTGCTCGAAACCCAAGGCAAACGCATCAAGATCGGCATCGATGGCTGGCGTAAAAAGATTGGTGCTGGCCGCGTGATCTACATGGACTTTGGCGTGAACATTCTGTCGGCACAGTTAACCAAAGACGCAGCCGAAACCGAAGGTGTTATCCAAACCTTTGAAGAGAAAGAAGACCCAATGACTGGCCTTAAATGGCAGCGTATCGAAGCGCAAATCTGGACCGATAAGGATTATCTGCTGACCGAGCTGCAACCACTTTGGGGTTATGCCCGCGATACCTTCCGCTCCAGCTGCAGTGTTTGCCATACCCAACCCGATGAGGCGCACTTTGACGCCAATACTTGGCCGGGAATGTTCCAAGGCATGTTGGCCTTCGTGAATATGGACCAAGACACCCAAGCGCTAGTGCAGAAATATCTGCAGGAACATTCGTCAACTTTTGTGAAAAAAGAGCACTAATTCGGGAGTAATACCATGAACAGAAGAGACTTTTTAAAGGGTATCGCCTCATCCTCTTTCCTTGTCTTAGGTGGCAGCTCAGTGTTAGCGCCCTTAAATGCCTTAGCCAAAGCGGGCATCAATGAAGACGAATGGCTAACCACAGGTTCACACTTCGGCGCCTTTAAAATGAAGCGCAAAAACGGTGTCATTGCCGAAGTGAAACCTTTCGACTTAGATAAGTATCCAACGGATATGATTAACGGCATCCGCGGCATGGTCTACAATCCATCGCGTGTACGTTACCCTATGGTGCGCTTAGATTTTTTACTCAAAGGTCATAAGAGTAATACCCATCAACGGGGTGATTTCCGCTTTGTTCGTGTAACGTGGGACAAGGCATTAACACTGTTTAAGCATTCATTAGATGAAGTCCAAACCCAATACGGTCCATCAGGTCTGCATGCGGGTCAAACCGGTTGGCGCGCCACGGGTCAACTGCATTCCAGCACGAGTCATATGCAACGCGCGGTGGGGATGCACGGCAACTATGTGAAGAAAATCGGCGACTACTCCACAGGTGCAGGCCAAACGATTCTACCCTATGTGTTAGGTTCAACCGAAGTGTATGCCCAAGGCACTTCATGGCCGCTGATCTTAGAACACAGCGACACTATCGTGCTCTGGTCGAACGATCCGTACAAGAACCTGCAAGTGGGTTGGAATGCGGAAACCCATGAATCTTTTGCCTATCTTGCGCAGTTAAAAGAGAAAGTGAAGCAAGGCAAGATCCGCGTTATCAGTATCGACCCTGTGGTGACTAAGACCCAAGCCTATTTGGGCTGTGAGCAACTCTACGTTAACCCACAGACAGATGTGACCTTAATGCTGGCCATCGCCCACGAGATGATTAGCCAAAAACTTTACGACGATAAATTTATCCAAGGCTACAGCCTAGGCTTTGAAGAGTTTGTGCCCTATGTGATGGGCACTAAAGATGGCGTCGCCAAAACCCCAGAGTGGGCCGCGCCTATCTGTGGTGTTGAAGCCCATGTTATCCGCGATTTAGCCAAAACCTTAGTGAAGGGTCGCACTCAGTTCATGATGGGTTGGTGCATCCAGCGCCAGCAACACGGCGAACAACCCTATTGGATGGCGGCGGTACTGGCGACCATGATCGGCCAAATCGGTCTACCCGGTGGTGGCATCAGTTATGGTCACCACTACTCGAGTATCGGCGTGCCTTCATCGGGTGCCGCGGCGCCAGGTGCTTTCCCCCGTAACTTGGACGAAAATCAAAAGCCACTATTTGATAGCTCAGACTTCAAGGGCGCGAGCAGCACAATTCCGGTTGCCCGCTGGATTGATGCGATTCTGGAACCCGGCAAAACCATTGATGCTAACGGCTCGAAAGTGGTTTATCCCGATATCAAGATGATGATTTTCTCGGGTAATAATCCTTGGAACCATCACCAAGACAGAAACCGTATGAAGCAAGCCTTCCATAAGCTTGAGTGTGTGGTCACTGTTGATGTGAACTGGACGGCAACTTGCCGCTTCTCGGATATCGTACTGCCCGCTTGTACTACCTATGAGCGCAACGATATCGACGTTTACGGCGCTTATGCTAACCGCGGTATTTTAGCCATGCAAAAGATGGTTGAGCCACTGTTTGATAGCTTGTCGGATTTTGAAATTTTCACTCGCTTTGCCGCCGTACTCGGCAAAGAGAAAGAATACACCCGTAACATGGGCGAAATGGAGTGGTTAGAAACCCTCTATATCGAATGTAAAGCCGCCAACGCGGGCAAGTTTGAGATGCCTGACTTTGCGACTTTCTGGAAACAAGGTTATGTGCATTTTGGTGACGGTGAAGTCTGGACGCGCCATGCAGACTTTAGAAACGATCCTGAAATCAATCCACTAGGCACGCCTTCAGGTTTAATTGAAATCTTTAGCCGTAAGATTGATCAATTCGGTTACGATGACTGTAAAGGTCACCCTACGTGGATGGAAAAAACCGAGCGTAGTCATGGTGGTCCTGGCTCTGACAAGCATCCGATTTGGTTGCAGTCATGCCATCCAGACAAACGTTTACACTCGCAAATGTGTGAGTCGCGAGAATACCGCGAGACTTACGCAGTCAATGGCCGTGAGCCTGTGTATATCAGCCCTGTCGACGCAAAAGCACGTGGCATCAAAGATGGCGATATAGTGCGAGTCTTTAACGACCGTGGCCAACTGTTGGCAGGTGCTGTGGTATCGGACAACTTCCCTAAAGGGATTGTGCGAATTCACGAAGGCGCGTGGTATGGGCCTGTGGGCAAAGATGGCAGCGTTGAAGGGGGAGCAGAAGTCGGCGCCCTGTGTAGTTATGGCGATCCTAACACCCTCACTTTAGACATAGGCACCTCTAAACTTGCCCAAGCTTGCTCAGCCTATACTTGCTTAGTCGAGTTTGAAAAATACCAAGGCAAAGTACCTAAGGTCAGCTCCTTCGATGGCCCGATCGAAGTCGAAATCTAACCTTAAAACCGAAACGCTGGATGCGCCGAACGCGGCGCGTCTCAGCATCCAATCTTAGCGCCAAAACTAGGGCGTGTTGAGGAATATACTATGAGTCAAGTCGATATCAACCACGCCAGAGCCTTGGTTTATCAGCTGTTATCATCACTTTTTGCCCGCGAAGTTGACGAGCAAAGACTTAAAGAACTCACCAGCGAAGCGGCGCAGCAATTCTGGGAACAGCTTAGCCTAGAGGCTAATTTCACTCAGTCAGTGGATAAAATTCGCAGCACGCTCAATGGGATAAAAGATGATGAGACGTTACTCGAACTCGCGGCGGATTACTGCGGCTTATTTCTCGTTGGCACCAAACACAGCGCTTCACCCTACGCTAGCCTGTATTTAAGTGGTGAAGATGAACCGCTGCTATTTGGTCAGCAACATCAACAGATGAGTGAATTTTTACACCAGAGCAAACTGCAAGTGCAGAGTCATTTCCCTGAGCCCGCCGACCATTTGGCCGTGATGCTCGCCTATATGGCGCACTTATGTTGTCACAGTGAAGACAGTGTCCAATTAAGTTTTTTACAAACCTGCATCGACTCTTGGTTAGCGAAATTTATTGACCAACTCACTCAATGCGACAAAAACGGTTTTTATAGTGCCGTTGCCACACTCACCTTAGCTTGGGTTAAGCAAGATATGGCACAGTTTGAAACCGCTGAGGCGGTCATTAGCTAAACATTTTAGAGCGACTTATCTTTAGGCTAACGCTACCCAATAGGTTGATGAGCAGGTGGGTTGATGAGCGGGCAAGTTCAGTCGTTTTGTGCAGCTAACCATTGGCTCAAGGCGGCAATGGATGCCTGCCGGCAAGACTCAAGGCGTTGAAATTCACTAAGCTCCAACGCGTTATTTGCACTGGCTTTATCTACACTGTCTTTATCTACACTGTCTTTATTTGAACTGGCTTTTAGCGCCAGCTCTAACTCCTTACATAATTTAGCTAACGCTATCAGTCCCATACTGGCACTGCTGCCCTTAAGCCCGTGCAGCAATTTGGCGACCTCTTCCTTGGGATTAGCTAGAGACAGTTTAGCAAGCTGCTCACGACTCGAATCACTAAAAAGGTCAAACATAGACATCATAGCTTCGCTGCCGAGTACATCCTTATCCTGCGCTAACTGCTTGAGGTCTAATAATGGCTCATCATCGACATCCGCGATTGTCGCTCCAATCTTAGCTACCGTTGCGACTTGAAGCGGCGCAGATAACTGGTCATTCACGGTCGATGATGAAATGGATGCAGACAAGGGAGAAACCGCCACACCAAGCCATTCTGTAAGGGTTTGTAGACTCAGAGGCTTAGCCAAAACAGTATCAAATCCCGCCTCGCGGTAATGCTGTAAATCCTCGCTCTGCATTTGGGCGGTAAAGGCGGCAAATTTCACATTAGGATTGGCAATCAACATTTTTAACTGCGGCAATAAATCGATTCCAGTGCCATCACTGAGCTGAATATCCAGCATCACAGCATCGAAAACCACGCCGCTAGACTCAACAAATTCAAGCGCCTGTTGGCAACTGACAGCAAGCACTGATTGATGGCCTAAGTGCGCTAAAAATCCCTGCGCCACCATAGCATTCACTTTATTGTCTTCTACCACCATCACTTGGCGAGCTGGCACTAACACCCTCTCTGTTACCGCTTGGGTATTGGTCATATCGCATTCATTAAAGGCGAGTTCAAAACCAAACTCACTGCCTTTTCCTGGCTGACTTTTAACCCAAATCCCGCGGCCGCTAGCATCCATTAACTCAACCAATTGCTTACAAATGGCGAGCCCTAAACCCGTGCCGCGACTGCGACCTTGATTAGGTAAAGCACTGTAGGGCACAAAAAGTTTATCAAGTGCCGCAGGCACAATACCAACGCCCGTATCCTGCACGACGAAGGACAATTGGGTGCCTTGCAGACTAACAGTTAGCGTCACGCAGCCCTCTTGCGTAAATTTAATGCCATTGCCGATTAGGTTGAACAATACTTGGCGCAACTTTGGCCCATCGATATTGATGCAACTTGGTAGCTTTGGTTTGTTCATTTTGAGGCTGAGGCCAGCTAAATTTGCACCCGCAACCATGATCGCCAGCACTTCATCGAGCAAGCTATTGATATCGGTTGGCCTTGGCTCGTGGCTGAGTTTCCCTTGTTCAAGGCGCGAAAAATCCAAAATATCGTTCAACACAGTTTGTAATAAAGTGCCGCTATATTGCGATAGCGCTAACATTTGCTGCTGCGCTGGCGGTAGTTCACTGTGACCGAGCAAGGTTAATGTACCGAGTAAACCGTTGAGAGGCGTGCGAATTTCGTGGCTCATGGTCGCAAGGAATTGGGATTTTGCCTGACTCGCCTCTTCAGCAATTTGCCTTGCTTTAGCATGGCCCTTGGCTTCGGCATCGAGGCGATTATTGGTATCGGCCAGCTCTTGCGTACGGGCAGCAACCGTTTGCTCCAACGCCTTTTTATGCTCGGTCAACTCATCTGCCACCTGACGTAAATCAGCCTGTAATTTAAGATTATGGGCAGTTTTACGCTTGAAGGCTTCGATAGCATTGGCCATCGCAGTCAGTTCATCATCCCCGTGGGCCTCTAAACTCACGTCCGTGTCACCTAAGCTCAGGCGGGACATGGCCTCGGTCGCCTGATTTAACCTAAGGGCGATACCGCGATAAATCACTCGATAGATCACAAAGCCAATTACCACAAACATCAAGGCACCAGTGCCCCAAAGCCCAAGCCTAGCAAGGGACAATTGGTATAGATAATCACTACGTGCTAATTCAGCTTGTTGTTGCTGTTGATTTAGGGCTCTATCCACCAGCGTATTGAGTCCATAGAGTTTTTCGGCTAACTCTTGCTGCTGACGCTGTTGCTGCTGCAGTGTTTGACTTAATTCCCGCTGCAATTTAATGATTTGCGGTGTGTGCGCCAACACTGCTAATTCGGTTTTTAACGCCTGCAAACGCCCCGGGTCGCGAATTATCTCAGGCACATTATCGAGCGCCATCAAATCGATATTGATGTCACTCGAAGCAGGCGCTGAATCCGTCTTATGGGCAAGCGCCCTCTCCATTGCCGTCGCCATCTCAGGCTCAGGAAGGGTAAAACTCGGGGAAGGATTCGAGTTTGCAAACGTCGCCAGTAACTTCGGCACACTTAATTGCAATTCTGACTGCAATTCGGAGGATTCAAATAGCTGACTTAACAAGGCAATTTGATGAACTAACTTAAGGGCACGATTGAGCTGCTCTTGAATATCAAGTTCGCCCTCAATCACATCGTCGAGTAATCGGCCGCTGCGCTTCGCGCCTGCCATATCAGGATAGGCCTGACTCAACTTCGCCAAGATGGCAGAATTCACGACGGCGAGCTCAGATTGAAGTAATTCGGAGGCATGTCCTGCTGCAATGGACAATTCATGGGCCTTCAGCTGCAGTTCATCGCCCATGGTCAAACGCCGACCCACACTTTTGCCAAGTGAAGTTAATTGGCTGATGATTTGTTCGGCCAGCTGGTTCAGATTTTGGCCTTCGTTAACATCCAATATAGTTAAGGTTTTGATGCCATTAAACATATTGACACTTTCAAGGCTCAGTTTACGACCAATAAACTCCCGTTGTCGTTCATCTTCTACCCGCCCTAACTGCTGCACACCATCGGACAAGGCATTAGAAGCTTGCACTAGCTGCCTTGCCGCTTGGGATGCGGGGAGCGACTCTTCGTACAAGTAACTGTCGGCCTGTTTTAACCAATGCAGACTTAAGCTGCCTAAGCTAACAAGCAGCATCAACAATACGCCTAACACACTGAAGGCGAGCATTAATCGACCGGTTAAACTGGTTCGCGATAAAGATAAAGGAGCCACACATCTTCCTTAAACTGTTACAATGCCACCCAAGATTATGCTTAGCGGATAATACGGGATGATGCGAAAATATTGGCAACGATGGTTCACACTCGCCACATTTGGCCTCGTGTTTTCAGGCTATGCGACAAGTGACCCCCTCACTTGGCCATTAGAGCAGCGCACGCCATTCAATGTCAAAATCCAGCAATCCCAAACATTAAACTACTTACCGCTGACAAAAGCTCAACAGCCTTGGCGGATTTGCGCCCTAGTGCCACACCTCAAAGATGCCTACTGGATTGGCATTGATTATGGACTGATCCAACATGCGAAAACCCTTGGCGTCTCACTCGATCTCTTCGAAGCTGGCAGTTATTACCATATAGATAAGCAACTGGCTCAGCTCCAAAGCTGTATGCAAGGCGACTATGATGCCATCTTACTGGGCTCAGTCAGCCCTGATTTACTTGCCCAATTTACCGCGCCACTGACTAAACCCGTGCTAGCCCTAGTCAATAAACTTAATAGCGACCGAGTCCAAACCCATATTGGCGTCAACTGGTATCAAATGGGACTACTGGCGGGTAACTTCATCAAAGCCGATGCTGCAGCACAACATCCACATCAAACGGCAAATTTGGCACTCTTGGCCGGACCAGAAAACGTAGGTGGCACAGATTTAGTTGAGCAAGGTATACGTCAGGCGCTTGAAGGGAGCCAAGTCAAGATTAGTGCAATTCAGCACGCCGATAATAATCGCAATTTGTATCGTGACCAGTTGCAGATGCTACTTAAAGCTCAGCAGCCAGATTATATTCTCGGCAGCGCAGTGGCGATTGAGGCCGCCATTAGTACTTTGAAACAAAAGGGATTAAGTAACAGAGTCAAGCTGGTAAGCAGTTACTTATCCCCCGCCATTGTGCGTGGGCTCAAACGGGAAAAAGTCATCTACAGTAATGATGATCTAGTCGTATTACAGGGAAAACTCGCCATTGATGTTACAGTGAAACAACTCGAAGGCGCTCAGCCATTTGGCGATATAGGCCCTGCGATCATCAAGCGAACATCATCCTCTAACACTTTGTCCCAATTAGATTTCAGTCTAGCGGAGGCCGACTTTTACCCTCTGTACCAAGTGCGACCTCACTCGCATTAATCATCCACTTTAGCGGCAAATAAATAACCTTCCCCATGAACAGTGACAAACAATTCAGTGTCGAGTTTATTGCGAAGACGGCGAATGATCACATCTATGGTTCTGTCATTGACATCCAGATTACGGTGACTGGTTTGCTGCATTAAACGCTCACGGGATAAGACTTGCTGCGGATGCAGAGCAAATGCGACCAGTAACTCAAATTCCGCTTTGGTGAGTTTGATCAACACATCGCCATGGCGTAATTTGCGGCTGTTGAGTTCGAGTTGATAACCTTCAAAACTTAACACATCGTCCGGTTGAGATAATTCTTCGACGACCGCCAACTCAGCTTGCTTCACAAGGGAAATCCGCCACAGAAGGTTTTTTACCCTCACCAGCAACTCCCTCAACTCGAAAGGTTTAGTCACATAATCATCGGCGCCCATTTCGAGACCAACGATTTTGTCGATAGATTCATCCCGCCCAGAGACCAGAATGATGCCCACATGAGAGCGGCTGCGCAGCTCACGGGTCAGGCTCAAACCATCGACACCGGGCAAATTGATATCTAGCATGATCAAATCGATATGTTGGCGATTAAACTCGTACCACATTTGCTCGCCATCGGCCGCCTCAACGACGCGATAACCTTCCTTTTCAAAATATCCCTTTAATCGCGCACGGATAACCGCTTCATCGTCGACAACCAGCACACTGTAAGCCATTTTCAATTTCTCTTATTTTACTTAAGTGAATTATTCATACTTTTTCATATTTGCATATGAGTGAAAGGTTAAATATGCGATCTCGGTAGCTTTATTGAACAAAAAATTGCTCTGCTTTTACAGTCACATCAATATGACATATGCTTAGGGACACTGATGGGACTACACTTAGCAGACTATGAAAGAAAAAGGATTGGGTATGGACGAAAGGCGCAAGTTTTCGCGGATTCTATTTGCCACGAATGCACATCTACAACAAGGTGTCGCACAGTGGGAGACAACCATTCTCGATTTGAGTCTAAATGGTGCCTTGGTCGAAGAGCCGCAAAATTTTATTCACTCGGGTGATGCTATTACCCTCAGCTTTATCTTGCCCGAATCTGACATCGAGATCCGTATGGAAACTGAGTTGGTCCATCAAAAAAATGCCCAATTAGGCTTGAAGTGTAACTTTATCGACGTCGACAGTATCAGCCACCTAAAACGTATGGTGGAGCTTAACTTAGGCGATGCTTCCTTGCTGAATCGCGAACTTATGTTGTTTATCGAAAAACACAATATCACAGATTAAAACACTCGCTCATAAACACAAACAGCGCCTAATGGCGCTGTTTTGCTTGCTGACATTAATCTCACTCGCGAGCATTTGATGTTAAATCGCTTCTAGCGCTTCGGATAACTTAGACACACCCACGACCTCCATTCCCGCAGGAGGCTTTTTCGGCACATTGGCCTTAGGCACGATGGCGCGCTTAAAACCATGTTTAGCGGCTTCAACTAATCGCTCTTGCCCATTGGGCACAGGACGAATTTCACCGGACAACCCGACCTCACCAAAGGCCACTAAATCGCTAGGCAAAATATCACCGCGAAAACTCGATACCATAGCCAAGAGTAACGTTAAGTCGGCACTGGTTTCTGTCACTTTCACGCCGCCCACCACGTTCACAAACACATCCTGATCCGACATCTGTAAACCGCCGTGGCGGTGCATCACGGCAAGCAGCATAGCTAAACGGTTAGCATCCATACCCACCGCCACGCGCCGCGGGTTAGACATGGCCGAGTTATCCACCAACACTTGCAGTTCCACCAGTAGCGGCCGCGTGCCTTCCCAGACCACCATAACAAGCGAGCCAGAAGATTCTTCTTCACCACGGGAAAGGAAAATTGCCGAAGGATTGGCGACTTCTTTTAAGCCGCGCTCTGTCATGGCAAATACGCCTAACTCGTTGATCGCACCGAAACGGTTTTTGTGGGAACGCAAGGTGCGATAACGACTATCGCTATCGCCTTCGAACATCACTGAACAGTCAATACAATGCTCCAATACCTTAGGCCCTGCCAGACTACCATCTTTAGTCACATGGCCGACCATGATCACGGCAATACCATTTTCCTTCGCAAAACGCGTTAAGTAAGAGGCGGATTCACGTACTTGCGACACACTGCCTGGGCTCGATGCCACATCGCTCATGTGCATCACTTGAATCGAATCAACCACTATGACCTTTGGTAATTCTTTGAGGGCCACTTCGCAAATTTGTTCAACGCTGGTTTCAGACAACATCCGCAGTTTATTGGTTGGTAAACCAAGGCGATGGGCGCGCATGGCCACTTGCTGCAAGGATTCTTCACCTGTGACATAGAGTGCAGGCATTTGCTCGGCCAGATGACACAGGGTTTGCAATAAAAGCGTACTCTTACCCGCGCCTGGATGACCGCCAATCAAAATGGCAGAACCTGGCACGATTCCGCCACCGAGCACTCGGTCTAACTCCCCGAAATGACTCAATATTCGCGGCAGAGCATTAAGATCGATTTGATCTAATGTCTTCACTTCATTGCTGCTCGCACCAGCGTAACCGACAAACTTAGTGCTGCGCCCAGGAGAAGCCGCACCGAGCCTGACCTCAGTAATCGTATTCCATTCCTGACAAGCACTGCATTGCCCTTGCCAACGGGGAAAGTCTTGTCCACACTCATTACATACGTACGCCGTTTTATTCTTTGCCATAACTCATTAAAATCTGTATAAAATCAATTTAAGTAACGATGAATACTGCCGACATAAGACTAACAGTCCAATACAAAATAAGCATTAAAAAGAACCCTACATGAGTTTAGATAACCACAGTGCACTCATCGAACAGCTCAAGCCATTAATCATGGAACCTAACTTCCAAGAGATTTTCCAGCAGCTGACTATAGATGAAACCAATTCGACCCGTTTTCTATTGAAAATGGAATTGAGTCGTTTGGCGTCACCTTGCATGCGGATTATCGATCTCAGGGATAAATCAGAGCTTGCTTGTACTGAAGTCATATTAGGCCAACTGCGACATTTTTTAGATGAACCCGCCAAAAACAGTTTACATGAGGCCATGTCACTGTATCGCAACCAATATACCTTAGGCGTCTATGAACATGTGCTCAAAGCTCATCAATTACGTAAATTAAAGTTACGCCAAGGTACTCTGCAAACAGGCGCTATCGAGCAAGAACCTTTTATGGTGCCAGGCGTGGTATTAGGCAGTTATTTCAACCGTGCAGAAGAGCGGATGAATTACAGTATCCGCATCGCGGCATCGCAAACCGGCCGTGGTGAAGTACAAGGGATAACTGCAGATTTATCCGTAGGTGGTGCCCGTATTCGCCTTGCAGCTAGCCATCCCTTCGATCTCGACCATCCCCTTAAAATAAAATTACTGGAACTCAGTGAAGAGTTTTACTATCCCGATCTCCAGCTCGGCGTGGATTATCAGATTGTCGATAGCCAAACCAATGGCGAATACATTTGGTTAAGACTTAAACGCCTTGGTGGCAGCGAAGCCTTAAGTGAAATGCTTGGCAATTTAATCCGCGGCTACAAATTGCGTTACAAGGTAGATGTGAATGATGTGATAGTAACTGCAACAGGGCTTGGATTTGAACGCCATTATTTACCCCATTTGCCTCACTTACCTTTGTATTTCAATACTCAAACTCAAGGTTTGAGCCACATGCTACTCAGCCGAGACAACCAGCAGATAGTGCATTATTTTCAAGATGAAAATGATGTCAGCCAGCTGCCTGCCATGCTAACGACAAGCCGTTTATCGGCGCTACTTAATCATCCTGAAAATCCCGACCATGGGCTATTTTTTAGTTTTACCTATAACGCCCAAGGCTGCTTATATTTTTACTCTGCCACCTTAGCCGAGCTTAAAGCTAAGGGCATGATGTCTTTATTCTTAGGCTTTGCGTCGACCAAACCCAGCTGGCGAGTTTTTAAAGTCACCCAAGATAAAATCTATCATGATAAGGGCTATCGCCGTGAGACTCTGCCTGGTGATGAGGCTAAGTTCAGCCCACTGGTCGAACAACAATTATCACTATTTAGTCACATACTTCAGCTCATCGATATCAGCAATGAAGATGCTAGAGAAAACTACCAAGCATGGCAGGACGACAGTAATGCCAATGCTCTTAAAACATTTGGTCAACAGCGATTAAGTAATAATCAAATTAAGTTAGTTTCCATGCAGTTTAGCGAGCGACGCCAAGAGGCTCGTTTCGCCTTTAAAACCTTAGTGCACATCACACAGGGAAATATCAAAGCTACAGGTATCTCCTTAGATATTTCTAGCCGCGGCATGCAAGTCACTTTAGATAGCTCTGCAGACTTTTCATCAAATAAACCATTAATGCTTAGTTTTCCTAAACTACAAACCATCGCGGGCAAGACACAGCTAGATAACCTCCCCTATCGCTTAGTAAGAGTCCGTAAGAATGGCGTGACGCTGCATTTAACCGCAGTAATGGGTCATTCTCCCCATGTGGGAGTGGAGTTTTTAAATAAACTCATCGCTCATAATAAGGAAAAGTTAGAACAACTAACCGAAAACAATAGTGAGGCTAATGAACTAGCCGATGGTTTAAAAAATTTATTATTACGTGATTTGCATTCTGTGCCCTATTTTGTTGAAAAAACAACAAAAGCAGCTCAAGTCGCGTGTTTAGGCGTAGGTACGCGGCAAGATGAGGTCAGCGATATTTTTGCTGCGGGAACCTCAGATACCCTGCAATATAACTTAGCACCGCTACTAAAAGACGGATTCTTTAAACGGGATATTCTCGAACCTATCCGTCAGATGAAACCACAGCAAGACATGGATTTCATTGAAGTGTTTGTCCAAGTAACTCGACAATCTCGCGGAAAAATTCATCTGAAGTGTATGCGAACGACAGAAATCGGTAACGCTCAAGCGCAGTTAGCCTTTATCAATCAAAGTAACATTACTGGCCGTTTTATTGCCCTACGCATTTACCGTGGCGCGACAGAGAAGCCAGACATGAGTTATCTGCGCCGCGAGTTGGAATACATTAATATTCATGCAAACCATAAAGCCAAACAGTTAGAAGAACAACTATGGCGAGTGATTGGCGTCGGTGAACTCTTGGATATCACCCAAGAGGTTGAACTAAGATACCCTGCAATCCATAAAAAACAGTCTTAATTGTTTAATACCGCCAGATCAAAACTTAAATACCAATCCCTAATCTTAGGAAAATGATCACTGCTAGCATCTATATGCGTCAGCATATCGGCATGACCATAATCATGTTTAAAACCATTATCTTTAGAAAGAAGCGTTGATTTCACCCGTTTAAAGCCGCACTCTGCGACCATATCAGCCACATCTTCTGGATGCCCAAGCACAGCATCGCTCTGCCCTGAGATAAACCAAGCTGGTGGCCAATTAGCGAATGTTGCCGCTTTCGCATAATCAAATCCATCGTCGTGATCGAGCCAATCTCCTCGCACCCAATCGATACTTTGAACTAATGAGGCGCGGCTTTCATTGTCCATACCGATGCGCAACTTGTCGGCAGCAAGGTAACCTTGGCCCATAGCTAAACCTGGCGCTAAACGATTCCAAAAAACATCAACCATTAACCACTTTTTGAAGGATTTAACCCGAATCGTCCGCTTGCTACCGAAGGTCAGCAATGAACGAACACTTTGTTGTAACTCAGGATAACGGGCCAGACTGCTCGCCATTAACACCCCGCCCCATGAATGGGCGCACCAATGCACCTGCGAAGGCGCCACGATTTTGCAATCAAGCTTAGCCGCCTGTTCTTGACAGGCTTTTTGATGTAACTCGAGAATCGCCTGCTGCACTAAAGGTAATTGCTCGCGGATCACTTCACCTTGCCCTAAGGTAAAATCCCGATCGATTTTCGGCAAACTGAGCCCTCTGCCAGCGGTATCCAACACATACACCACAAATCCCGCCTTAGCCAAAAAACAACCTAGGCCACGGCCACTTTGGCTATAGAACACCCGACCGTTAGACATGGCACCATGGAGCATGAGAATAGGCGTCTTAGAAAAATCAGGCACCGACGGTAATAACTGACGTAGATGCAGTTGGCCATCGCGGTACGGCAGAAAGATTGAAGACTGTGAAATGGGTGATGTTGAGCCTTGAGCGAGCTGAGTCAAAATGAGTCACTGGTAGTTTATCAATCTCCCTAAACTACCAGCTCATCAATAAAAGACAAGAGTCATTACTCTAACTCAGCCCTGACTTAGGCTTTCATCTCGACTCATATTTCAAATAAATGAATAACCTAGATTTGCAACAGATAAGGTAAAACGCGCAGGTCGAGGTGGCGAATATTGGCATCCGCCGCGGCTGCCAGCTTAGGTTTGGCATGGAAAGCAATACCAAAATACGCCGCCATCACCATAGGGATATCATTGGCGCCATCGCCGATAGCGACGCTTTGACCTTTGGGAATGCCCCACTGCTCACTGCAACGCTCAACCACATCCGCCTTAAACTGCGCATCCACGACTTTACCCGTCACTTCACCCGCGAGTTTGTCATCAGTGATGACTAACTCATTAGCAAAGGCCGCATCTAAGCTTAGAAGCTGTTTTAAATGACCCACAAAAGGCGTAAAGCCACCAGATGCCACCACTAAACGCCAGCCATGGGATTTAAGTTCTAACAGCATGGACTCAAGCCCAGGCATTAAAGGTAAGTTGTCGCACAAGGTCGTGATAATACTGGCATCAGCACCCTTAAGCTGTGCCACGCGCTGACGTAGACTCTGTTCAAAATCTAGCTCGCCTTGCATAGCACGTTCAGTAATCGCCGCCACGCGCTCACCAACACCCGCCATGGCCGCTAATTCATCAATACATTCAATCTGAATCGCAGTGGAGTCCATGTCCATCACTAATAAGCCGGGATGGTTCAAACGAGGTAAATCAAAATTGATGACATGCAGTTCAGCCAAAGACTGCGGGAATGCTGCTAACTGCGCCTGAGAAGGTAAATTTACCAGTGCCAACTCGATACAATGTAAGCCGACTTGGCGTTCGATATGTGAAATACCGATAACATCAGACGAAGGCAATGCCGCAATCCAGGCCGATATTGCGCCCTCTACCACGGCATCTTGATAAATAATTCGCACACGTGAGACACCAGCGGGATATGCTGACTCTTGATAACGTTCAAACACTTGCCCTTGGTGTTCAAACCTTGGGGAATGGTCAGAGACTAACCACAAAAAAAGCGCATCTTGGTTCAAGCTTTCCATCGGACTTAAATTCTCCAACTATCGGGCTCACTCAGAATCAATTATGATTAGGCAAGCGCTCTACATTTTAAGGGTCAAAGTGTTATATCTTAAAGGGCTAAAGAAAAGCCATAAAATCAGTAGACTGATCCAAATTGCCGCCGCCTTCGCCTTGATATTAGGCTTAGTGCAATTGTGGCAGACAAGCCTACTACAAGGTCAGCTGCTTCTAAAGTCCCAAACTCAAAAGATGGCCAGATTACTGGTGCAGCAAACCGCTTATGGTGCCGCGCCCGCACTACAACTGCAAAATGATGAGCAGTTGCATTGGCTCGCCAGCGCTTTAGTCGAAGATCCTAAGGTGATGTCTGCGGCTATCTTCAGCGACCAAGGCATGCGGTTATCCTTCGCCCAAAGCATCACTAAGGATGTTGTCGATCCTGACTCGGAAGAAATGAATTTGCTACTAAGCAAATATCCTCCCTATGTAGAGCCCGTGATCCAAGAAGGGAAAAATCTAGGTTATGTCGAAGTCAGGCTCGATACCAAGCTGTTTTTCAACGAAATCAAAGAAGCCCACAACTTAAACATGGAACAACAACAAATCATGCTGCTGGTTGCAGGCTTGATTGGTATGTTGCTTTCGCGCTCTTTGTCTTTCAAACGCGCCGATTTTGACCGCCGCCGCTTTAGGGTTAAGCTGCGTCAAGCGCCGAAAAAACCTAAGAAACGCTCATCAGCAGAAGAGCCATCAGAAAGTGTTAATGATGGTTTGGCGCAAGAACTAACCGAAGATCAAGCTGTGTCGACCACAGATCATCCACAAGAGAAAGCGGCTAAATCCACTAAGGCGCCAAAAGCAGTAACAGAGACCAGTGTCGATAAGCACACTAAGACCAGCGTGCAAACTAAGACCGAAAAAACGTCAGAAAAATCATTGGAGTTACAGGATAATACAGCAGTTAAAAACGCGACAAACGATGCGGAACAAGCGGCACCTGTAAAGGTTAAACCTAAGGTTAAAAGTGTCCGTCAGGTAAAACACGCGACGAAAGCAACAGCCGTGGTAGCCGAACCCTCAACACCAAAAACCCCTAGTGAACCAAGCGACCTCGACACAGATTCCACAGGTTAATCGTAATTTCTATAGAAAAGCCGCTAAAAATTGACATAAAAAAAGGTTCGCATTGCGAACCCTTTTTTCAGTAGCACACTCTTACAGAATAACAGTTACAGTGTAATCGCTGCTTCTAATGTCATGATGATCATGTCATTGAATGTGGTTTGACGTTCTTCTGCAGACGTCTTTTCACCGGTGCGGATGTGGTCAGATACAGTCACAACGCACAGGGCACGTGCACCAAACTCATGGGCAACGCCGTACAAACCAGCCGCTTCCATTTCTACGCCTAATACGCCCATCTTCTCCATCACGTCAAACATTTGTGGATCAGGAGTGTAGAACAGGTCCGCAGAGAAAATGTTACCTACGCGAATTTTAGTACCACGAACTTTCGCAGACTCGATAACCGCATTCATCAGCTCATAGTTAGCGATAGCGGCGAAATCTTGGCCTTTGAAACGTAAACGGTTAACCGCTGAGTCAGTACATGCACCCATACCAATGATCACGTCACGTACTTTTACGTCAGTGCTGATCGCACCACAAGTACCCACACGGATTAGGTTTTTAACGCCGTAATCACGAATTAATTCAGTTGCATAGATAGAGCATGAAGGAATACCCATGCCAGAACCCATAACTGAAATACGCTTACCTTTGTAAGTACCAGTAAAACCTAGCATGTTTCGAACATCAGTCACTTGCTCAACATTTTCTAAGAATGTTTCAGCAATATATTTTGCACGTAATGGATCGCCTGGAAACAGCATTGTCTCAGCGAATGCGCCCTCTACTGCATTAATGTGTGGTGTTGCCATCGAAATAACCCCTGTTTATTTTATTAAGACTTAAGTCTTTGTTTACTGACGGCAAATGTCAGCCGCCAAATCGAAATAAATGCTAATTTGCCTAAAGGAACGATTCGCCATAAGCCATAGGTTCCAGCTTAAAGTGGCTTGCAATAGATTGGCCGATATCGGCAAAGCTATTACGGCGCCCCAGAGAACCGGCTTTCAATCCAGCGCCAAAGGCTAATACTGGCACATATTCACGGGTATGATCTGTGCCTTGCCATGTTGGGTCGCAACCGTGATCCGCGGTTAAAATCAGCAGATCATCTTCACCCAATAATGCGAGCATTTCAGGTAAACGGGCATCGAAATATTCTAACCCTTTGGCATAACCTGCCACATCACGGCGATGACCGTAGTGCGAGTCGAAATCCACGAAGTTAGTAAACACTATAGTGTTATCGCCCGCAGATTTCACTTCGGCTAAGGTCGCATCGAAAAGCGCTTCTAAACCGTTTGCCTTCACTTTTTTAGTGATACCGCAGTAAGCATAAATATCTGCAATCTTGCCCACACTCACGACTTCACCGCCTGCTTCTTTCAGCTTGTCTAATACGGTTTTTGCCGGTGGCTCTAGTGAATAATCCTTACGATTGCCGGTACGGGCAAAGTCACTTGGGCCAGTACCATCAAATGGACGGGCAATGACGCGACCTATGTTGTAAGGCTCTAACTCCTCACGGGTTATTTCGCAAAGACGATAGAGATTGTCTAAACCGAAGGTTTCTTCGTGGCAGGCGATTTGGAACACAGAATCGGCTGAGGTATAGAAAATAGGCATGCCAGAACGCATGTGCTCTTCGCCTAACTCTTCTAAAATAGTTGTGCCAGAAGCATGACAATTACCTAAGAAACCGTCCAGACCCGCACGGGCTAAAATCTTATCCGTCAGTTCTTTAGGGAAAGAATTTTGGTGTTCGCTGAAATAACCCCACTCGAATAGTACGGGTACGCCCGCCATCTCCCAGTGACCGCTCGGCGTATCTTTACCCGAACTTAACTCTTGCGCATGACCATAAGCACCAATCAGCTCAACATTATCGCTAAAACCTGGGGCAAAGGCGCCCGTGCTTTCCATCGCAGCGTGACCCAAACCTAAGCGCGCTAAGTTAGGTAATTTCAGCGGACCTTCACGGCCAATATCGGCTTTGCCTTCGGCGCATGCTTTAGCAATATGACCAAAAGTATCGGAACCGACATCACCAAAGCTTGCTGCATCTGCAGAAGCACCGACTCCAAAGGAGTCCAACATCATAATAATGGTACGTTTCATAATTCTTCCTTAAAGATCCGCTGCACGAATATAGGCATAGATCTCAGGTGTTTTTTCTGGAGCGGTTTCACCAATGTGAATCGCTTTTTTCACCGCAAGTTCCGCTTCAGCGAAGGCGGCTTCAGACTGTGCATGGATAACGGCAATCGGCGTAGATGAATCCACTTTATCGCCTAGGGCACACACTTGGGTTAAGCCAACACTATAGTCTAGTGCATCACCGGGCTTACGGCGGCCGCCACCTAAGGTCACAACCGCTAAACCTAATTCACGGGTATCCATGCTATAGGCATAACCTTGCATATCGGCAAAAACTGGACGAACAATTTGTGACTGCGGTAAGTATTTACTGTAGTTTTCAACAAAATCGACCGGACCACCAAGACCCGACACCATCTTGCCAAAGAGCTCTGCGGCGCGGCCATTATCGAGTACACGATTCAGTTTAGCGCGAGCGTCGGCCTCATTGCTTGCAAGACCGCCAAGAAGCAGCATCTCAGCGCAAAGACCCATAGTGACTTCATATAAACGCGGATTACGGTAAGCCCCCGTTAAAAAGTCGATGGCTTCTTTCACTTCAACCGCGTTACCGGCACAAGATGCAAGCACTTGATTCATATCGGTAAGCAAAGCCGTCGTTTTAGTACCCGCGCCATTTGCAACGGCGGCGATACTGCGAGCTAATTCTTCCGATGCCTCATAGGTTGGCATAAAGGCGCCGCTACCAACTTTCACGTCCATCGCCAGCGCATCTAAATTACAGGCTAATTTCTTAGACAGAATCGATGCTGTGATGAGGGAAATAGATTCAACGGTGGCGGTATTATCGCGGATAGAATAGAAGCGTTTATCGGCAGGAACGAGATCGCCCGTTTGGCCAATAATCGCCACACCGACGTCTTTAACCACTTTACGGAACAATTCACTTGATGGCTCAGTTTGGTAACCCGGAATGGCATCAAACTTATCGAGTGTACCGCCCGTATGACCTAGGCCGCGCCCTGAAATCATAGGCACATAACCGCCACAAGCCGCAGCCATAGGGCCGAGCATGAGGCTAATCACATCGCCCACACCACCTGTACTGTGTTTGTCGATAACTGGACCGTTGAGTCCCAATGATTGCCAATTAAGTACAGTGCCAGAATCACGCATCGCTGTCGTTAAAGCGATTCTTTCATCCATATTCATGTCATTAAAATACACCGCCATGCCTAATGCGGCGATCTGACCTTCAGATACGGAGTTGGTAGTGATACCTTGAACAAAGAACTGTATTTCTTCGGAACTTAGCGCTAAACCATTACGTTTTTTACGAATAATCTCTTGAGCTAGAAACATGATACTGCCTCCGAGATAGGCACTAACAACTCTGTCGCTAGTGCTTATCTTTGCAATGAAACATCAAAACTGTAGCAATATTACAAGTTCATACTATCGAAGTTTTGAGTTTACCAAATAGATTTAGGTCACACTTAATTAGGCTCGCTATACGCAGATAGTATTAATCAGCGATAGTTTGCGATTAATAGCCTTGAGTCGGCTTAGGCGCATCTGCCAGTTCTAATGTGTGCAGCAAGCTGTTTAAAAGGCTTGAAGCACCAAATCTAAAGGTACGTGGTGAAACCCAGTCAGCACCTAAAATACGCTCAGCAACACCGAGGAACTCAGCCGCTTGAGCTGCATCACGCACGCCACCGGCAGGCTTGAAGCCTACTTGGGTATTCTTCTCGCTGATCACAGTTAACATGATTTCAGCCGCTTCAAGCGTGGCGTTTACAGGCACTTTACCCGTAGAGGTTTTAATAAAGTCGGCACCCGCATCGATTGAAAGTTCAGATGCACGGCGGATAAGCGCAGGATCGGCTAACACGCCAGATTCGATGATGACTTTTAACAAGACTTCACCACAGGCTTCTTTACAGGCTTTAACTAATTCAAAACCAATAGTTTCATTGCCTTCCATCAGTGCGCGGTATGGGAATACCACGTCAACTTCGTCGGCACCATAGGCAACGGCAGCGCGGGTTTCTAGCACGGCAATGGCGATGTCATCATTGCCATGGGGGAAGTTAGTCACTGTGGCGATTTGAATATCTTCAGCACCGATTTCATCGAGAGTCTTACGTGCTATCGGGATGAAACGAGGGTAAATGCAGATAGCGGCAGTATTGCCTGCAGCCGTTTTCGCTTTGTGGCACAGGTCGATCACTTTTTGATCTGTGTCGTCATCATTCAAAGTCGTTAAGTCCATTAACTCGATGGCGCGTTGTGCTGCTTTTTTTAAATCAGTCATAATAGCTCTCCAAAATAAAAATTAAATGAATAGAAATCAGTCGCATAAAAGCAACGCTTAAGAGGTGGCATTATTTTGATTATTTTTATGGCCGGGCCTTCAGGCGGTGCCGAGTAATTTGCTTGTACAAACTACCTTGTTGTAGGTATTCAATCTTGCCTAAGTCATAAAGAGCAATAGGCATCCTGACACTTAAAAAAATAACTTATAAGTGACCACGACTTGAATCCTTGAAGACCGGAAGAGAGGATACGAATAAAATCTTGCTCCTACTTTTCCGCGAAAAATCCATTTTAGCGCGAGAAAAACACAAACCTTTATATAAACCCACTTGTTAGCCTAATAGGCTTAGATAAAGACTCATGGTAAAACAAAGATGGAGCCGCATAATGCGGCTCCAACAAGCAACTAGTATTACAAGTGATTAGAACTTGTAAGTAGCTGACAGGTAGTGTGACCAACCTGTTGATTCTAGAGCTAGTGCACCAGCACCATCTTCTAACAGATAAACGTCTTTGAAGCCTTTCAAACCATAGCCCAGAGCGTAACGATCTGAGTGCCAGTATAGACCGAAGAAGATGTTACCACCGTTAGAGGTTTTTGGTACGAAAGCAGTTTTGTCTTCGTCAGCACCGAATTGGTAATCGATGTAACCTTGGAATGACAGGAAGCTCTTGTTGTCGAAGAAGTAGAAAGGCTTGAACCAGTTAGCAGAGAATTGGTAACCGTTCCACTCTTTAGCATTCATATCGTAGAAACCGTACAGGTTCATACCTGTTTTGCCTAACCAAGGCACGTTTACGTCAGCACCAACACCCCAGAAAGTAGAGTTAACGCCTTCACCGTTCAGACCGTCCCAGTTGAACAGAGTAGAGAAGTAAACTTCTTGGATTGGACCGAAAGACAAGTCTTTACCAGTTAATGCATCGATAGAAACACGTGGAGCAAATTTCATGAACAGTTTGCTTGTGCCAGAACCTGGGTTCTTATCACCGTCTTTAGAGTTCTCGTTTGCTAAGTTGAAAATATCAACATAACCGTATAGATCGAATACGCCAGAACGACCGCCGAATTCCATTTCTAAGTAGTTGTGTTGATCGCCAGATGCTGGATTATCAGGCTTTTCACCAATAGAGTACATAGCGTTGAACTGCATCCACTTGTAATCAGTACCGTGAAGGTCTGTACGATCAGCGGCAAATGCGTTGCCAGAGATTGCAGCTACTGCTGTAGCAGCTAAAGCTAAAGTTTTAACGTTTTTCATCATCAACCCCATTTATCTTGTTTACTACCATCGAGGGTAGCGTTCTTTTTGTGGCGCTCGCATTCTACCTAGATTAAAAAAAATCTCAATAATCTAGCGTAAAATCACAAACACAAAATTCTTAATTGTGAACAAAGTCGCGACTTCTGCATTACGATTAATTAACTTAACCGTGGAACTACAACATTTAAGACAGAATGACAGCTACATCTCAGTTGCATTCTGTGTCTTTCAATTGGAGAAACTATTCACTACAGGAATCACTACTGGCACTACTGGAAAATGGTTGAATTAACTTAGGTCCTGCCCTGCATGGTCAGGACCCAGTTAGTGGGGTTTCCCCCTACTGCCGTTCATTGACTTAGATAGCTAAGAACAGACCAGCAAGTGTCGCACTCATTAAGTTAGCTAAAGAGCCGGCGATAACCGCACGAATACCCATAGTAGCTAAATCATGACGACGGTTAGGAGCCATTGCACCTAAACCACCAAGCAGAATCGCGATTGATGACAAGTTAGCGAAACCACACAGAGCAAACGAGATAATCGCTTTGGTTCTGTCTGTCATTGCTAAACCTGTTTCAGCCACAACCATACCGCCATCAGCGATGTCTTTCAGGTATGGAGCAAAGTTTAAGTAAGCAACGAATTCGTTAACAATGATCTTTTGACCAATGAAAGAACCAGCGACTAATGCTTCATTCCAAGGTACACCGATAAGGAATGCTAAAGGCATGAACACATAACCGAGGATCAGTTCAAGTGTTAACTGAGGCATGCCCACCCAACCACCGATACCACCGATGATACCGTTGATCATAGCGATCAAACCAACGAAGGCTAACAACATAGCGCCAACGTTTAACGCTAAATGCATACCAGATGAAGCACCTGCTGCAGCTGCGTCTAACACGTTAGCTGGTTTGTCAGGATCTTCTGGCAAATCGCTCATGTCATTTTTAGCAACTTCAGTTTCAGGGTGCATCAGTTTAGCCATTAATAGACCACCTGGTGCTGCCATGAATGATGCGGCAACTAAGTACTCGATAGGTACACCCATCTGCGCGTAACCAGCTAATACTGAACCCGCGATTGACGCCAAACCACCGACCATGATCGCAAACAGTTCAGACTGCGTCATAGTTGGGATGAATGGACGAACAACCAGAGGAGCTTCAGTTTGCCCCACGAAGATGTTAGCTGTTGCTGACATTGACTCTGTACGGCTTGTGCCCAATGCTTTTTGTAAACCACCACCGATGATACGGATGATCCACTGCATAACGCCTAAGTAATATAGAACCGCGATCAGAGAAGAGAAGAACACGATAACGGGTAACACGTTCACTGCGAAGATGAAGCCAAGTTTGAAGTTAGCTAAATCACCAAACAGGAAACCGATACCGTTTTGTGCGTAACCAATAACGCTAGAAACCGCATCAGACATACCTTTCAGAATGTCTTTACCAACAGGAACGTACAGTACAAAACCACCGAAAGCAGCTTGGATAGCTAACGCGCCACCCACTGTACGCAAATTAATTGCTTTTTTGTTATTCGATAGGAGGAAACCTATCGCAAGTAGGGTGACCACCCCTACTAAACTCATCAATATATTCATTAACCATCACCCTATTGTTAACACTTTTTAATTATGTTGTTAATCAACCTATTTCCGAGTCAGATTATACCCGAGCCTAAGTCGAAAATCGTCGTTTTGATCATATTTTTGGAGTTTAATTTCAACCGCTTAGTGGAGAATGCTAGTGCGATCTACACCTGTTTATTTAAAAACAACTAAAGGTCAAACAGTTGCGTAGCATTCTTCATCAAGTGTTCTGATATTAGAACACTTGATTTTTTTTGCAAAGTAGCAATTTTGTCTATAAAAAGAACAAGGTTAGCGGGTTGGTTACGTTTTTCAGTAACATTTATCGGCGTCATTGCCGGAGAATCAGTCTCAAGTATGAGGTGTTCGAGTGGGAGTTCAGTGACTGTTTTGAGTAATTTTTTGGCATTGGAATTCATAATCAAACCACCAATTCCCAGCTTAAAACCTAACTTGATATATTCCTGTGCTATCTCAACACTGCCAGAAAAAGCATGTATCACACCGCCTCTAGGCAATTGATACTTTTTTAAACAGGCCAAAACCTCGGGATGTGCTTTAACACTATGAATAATCACCGGCAGATTAACGGATTTAGCTAACGTCAATTGCGCCTCAAAAAACGCTAACTGCTGCGGCCAAGTAGCGGAGTAAAGTTTATCTAAGCCACATTCACCAATAGCAACAAAACGAGGACATTCGAGCAACGCGGCAACTTTAGATGTTAATGCTAAGATCCCTGCATCAACATTCTCTGGGCAAAACCAAGGATGGATGCCAAGGGCAAAATAGGTTTGATATTGTGCGGCAACAGCGAGCTGTTTGTGCCAGTGCTGCGGGGACACGCCAGGAATAATCAGATTATTAACCCCAACACTGTGCATACGCTGCACCACAGCATCGCGGTCAATATCAAACTCGACAAAATCTAGATGTGCGTGGGTATCAATCACTGCAAATACCTCACTCTACGGTCGATTTGCCGTTTGAATGCGCTTCGGGCGGCAATACAGTTTCGTCAGCCGTAGTCGCTTTGGCACATTTTACCGCTAATGGCGGATCTTCAAGGCGTGGCATACAACAACGACGATTTTCGGGTGTCAGCCCCATGCGGTCGCACCACTGAATATAAACCTGCCATGTTTTTGTGATCCAATTCGCCATCATTCACATCCAGAACCGTTTTTAGATTTCATTAGATACAAAAATGGCGGTGAATTCACCGCCATTTCAACAACTATTCTAAACCCAACCTAATTAATGCTCGCGGGTTTTCGCAAACTCAATATCAGGATACCTTTCCATCGAAAGATTCAGGTTGACCATAGTTGGCGCAATATAGGTTAAGTTGTCACCACCATCGAGTGCTAAGTTTTGGCTACACTTGCGGCGGAACTCTTCAAGCTTACGCTCATCCTTACAATAAACCCAGCGAGCGGTCGAAACGCTGATACCTTCGTAAATGGCTTCAACGTTGTATTCGCTCTTTAAGCGGCCGACAACTACTTCAAACTGCAGCACGCCCACAGCTCCCACGATCAAGTCGTTGGTGTCTAATGGACGGAAGACCTGCACAGCGCCTTCTTCAGATAACTGCACTAAACCTTTAAGCAATTGCTTTTGTTTGAGTGGATCGCGCAGACGGATACGGCGGAACATTTCAGGCGCAAAGTTAGGCACGCCAGTGAAGCGGAACTTTTCACCTTGGGTAAAAGTATCGCCAATACGAATAGTGCCATGGTTATGCAAACCAATGATATCGCCTGGGTAAGCTTCTTCAGCACGCTCACGATCGCCCGCCATAAAGGTCAATGCATCGCTGACGTTAACATCTTTACCGATACGCACATGGTGCATTTTCATGCCCTGCTCGTAACGGCCAGAACAAACACGCATAAAGGCGACACGGTCACGGTGTTTTGGATCCATGTTTGCTTGGATTTTAAACACAAAACCAGTGAATTTCTCTTCTTCAGGCATAACTACGCGTGCATCGCTTTCGCGCGGTAATGGCTTAGGTGCCCACTCAACGATACCGTCAAGAATATGATCCACACCAAAGTTACCTAACGCGGTACCAAAGAACACTGGCGTCAGCTCACCTTTCAAGAAAGCCGCATGATCAAATTCATTCGACGCGCCACGCACTAATTCCATCTCATCACGTAAATCAGCGGCATAACTGCCTATCACTTTATCAAGATCAGGATTATTAATACCCTTCACCACGCGACGCTCTTGGATAGTATGCCCCATACCACTTTGATACAGCACGACTTCATCACGCAGTATGTGGTAAATACCTTTGAATTCTTTACCGCTGCCAATAGGCCAAGTAATAGGTGCGCAGGCAATATTCAGTACGTTTTCGACTTCATCCATCAAATCGATAGGATCACGGATATCACGGTCGAGTTTGTTCATAAAGGTCACGATCGGCGTATCACGCAGACGGGTCACTTCCATCAACTTAATGGTACGGTCTTCTACACCCTTTGCAGAGTCAATGACCATCAGACAGGAGTCTACAGCCGTTAGCGTACGATAGGTATCTTCGGAGAAGTCTTCGTGACCAGGCGTGTCGAGTAGGTTAACGAGGGCGCCACCATAGGGGAACTGCATAACAGACGTAGTAATCGAAATACCACGGTCCTTCTCCATTTCCATCCAGTCAGACTTAGCATGCTGACCCGATTTTTTGCCTTTAACCGTACCCGCTTTTTGCAAAGCGTTTCCGAATAACAGCACTTTTTCGGTAATGGTTGTTTTACCCGCGTCGGGGTGCGATATGATCGCGAAGGTGCGACGTTTATCGACCTCTACTTTATTGCCTGACATGTTAACCTATGCACTAGTATCGCTAAAAAGGCGCAAATTATAGCGCCTCAGTTCGAGCTTGGCTAGGCAAAGCCCGAGATGAGCTCGGGCTGATGAGGGTTATTTTGTGGCTTCGAGCAAACCTTTGACTTTAGCGAGCTCAATCCGCGCATATCTATGTTCAACAAAATCATAAATATTGGTTGCCAATGCTAAGCGGAAATAGTTAGCAGCATCTTGATATTGCTTGTTTTCTATTGCCATTTTCGCCAAGTAAAAATAAGCCTCACATAAACGTTCTGCATATTCTTTAGGATGAGTTAAGCCGACTTTGGCGGCAGCAAACACCTCATCATGGCTCTTAGTACCTAAATAATAATCAACGATAACGGTCGCCCATGCATCATTGTCTAAATTCTTACGGTTTTCAGCTAACTGTTTTTTAGCTTCGACAGCATCATCTTTAAAATCAATCAAATACAGCCATAATGCCCGATAACCGTCTTTATTATCGCCGGCATAAAATGCCTGCATATCTTTAGTGGCTAAATCGTTACGGTCGCCATAGTACAAGGCAATACCGCGATTCAAATAGGCATAATCGTAATTAGGAGCAAGCTCTAACACGCCATCGAATGCTTCATAGGCGCTAGCGTATTCGCCTTCTTGGGTGTAATAAATCCCAAGAAAATTATAGGCATCGGCGAGATCGGGTTGCAGCTTCAGCGCTTGCATAAAATCGATGCGCGCGAGCAGTCTTAAGCCCACACTGTCGTAAATCACACCGCGATCGTAATGAAATCTGGCTCTTTGCTCATTGGTTAATTCGACCGTAGCCAAAATCTCGTTGAGCTTCGCTAACGTCACTTCCACTTTATAATCGGGCATGACAGGTGCGATAACCAATTTACCTTCAACATCATTATGGTTATCTAAAGGAGACTGGGTGGTAGCGCATCCGGCTAACAACAGACTGGCGCCCGCCAGCACAGCAACGACAGCGGTTCTAATTTTAAGACTCATCCATTTCTACCTTTTTAGATTCCCAACATACGCAGAAGAATCTTCATGATAGCAATCCCACCACAGGACTGCTATTGGGGAATTAAGATTAATACTGACTTTCTTAATGCCAAAAACAAAAAAGGAGATCATTTGATCTCCTTTTGATGCAATCACTTAGAAAGTGTGTGCCAATAATAAGTCAAAGACTCATTATTCAGCAGCGGCAGTTTCTTTAGTTTGTGCTTCTTTGATTGACAGACGTACGCGGCCTTGACGATCCACTTCCATTACTTTAACAGCAACTTCTTGGTTTAGTTCAAGGTGATCAGACACGTTAGCAACACGCTCATCACTGATTTGTGAAATGTGTACTAAACCGTCTTTGCCCGGCAGAATGTTCACGAATGCGCCGAAATCAACGATACGGATAACCTTACCATTGTAGATACGACCCACTTCAACTTCTGAAGTGATTTCTTCGATACGACGGATAGCTTCTTTGGTTGCTTCGCCGTTTGAAGAAGCGATCTTCACAGTACCGTCATCTTCCAGTTCAATCGTAGTGCCCGTTTCTTCAGTAAGAGCCCGGATAACTGCGCCGCCTTTACCGATAACGTCACGGATTTTTTCTGGGTTGATCTTGATAACAGTGATCCGTGGAGCGTGATCAGAAATATCATCACGGTGTGAACCAATCGCTTGATCCATCACGTTCAGGATATGTACACGTGCGCCATAGGCTTGTTGCAGTGCGATATCCATGATTTCTTTAGTGATACCTTCGATCTTGATATCCATCTGCAGTGCAGTAATACCATCACGCGTACCCGCAACTTTAAAGTCCATGTCACCTAAATGATCTTCATCACCTAAGATGTCAGAAAGAACAACGAAATCATCGCCTTCTTTCACTAGACCCATAGCGATACCCGCTACAGAAGTTTTGATAGGCACACCAGCATCCATCAGCGCTAGTGAAGTACCACATACTGACGCCATAGAGCTTGAACCGTTAGATTCAGTGATTTCAGATACAACGCGCACGCTGTATGGGAATTCAGCAGCTGAAGGCATAACAGCATTGATACCACGCCATGCTAACTTACCATGACCGATTTCGCGGCGCTTAGGTGAACCCACCATGCCTGTTTCACCAACAGAGTATGGAGGGAAGTTATAGTGCAGCATGAAACGGTTAGTGCGCTCGCCCATGATGCTGTCAATCTTCTGTGCATCACGTTCAGTACCTAAAGTACAAGTGACTAACGCTTGAGTTTCACCACGAGTGAACAATGCGCTACCGTGAGTACGTGGCAATACGCCCGCTAACACACTTAAGGCACGGATCATGTCTGGTTCACGACCATCAATACGAGGCTCACCACGGATGATGCGACCACGAACCACTTTCTTCTCTAAGCTACCCAGCAAGTTGTCTACTTCACGTAAATCAACGCTTGGATTGCTCGCTAACAAGGCTTCTTTTGTTGCTGCTTTAACAACAGAAACTTGAGCATAACGATCTTGTTTAACTTGGATTTTATACGCATCACCTAAACCCGCTTCTGCAAGCTCTTTGATTTGGGCAACTAAATCGGCATCTTGCGTTGGTGCAGTCCAATCCCAAGTTGGTTTACCAGCTTCTGCTTTAAATTCAGCAATCGCTTTGATAACCACTTGTTGTTGATCGTGACCGTAAACAACAGAACCTAACATCACTTCTTCTGGTAATGCTTGGGCTTCTGATTCCACCATTAATACTGCGCCAGCAGTACCAGCAACCACTAAGTTCAGTTGGCTGGTTGCAAGTTGCGCAACACTTGGGTTCAACACGTATTCGCCATCAATGTAACCCACACGTGCAGCACCTAAAGGACCGCTGAATGGAATACCAGAAATAGCCAGTGCCGCTGAAGTACCTATCATAGAGATGATATCTGGCTCGATTTGTGGATCGACAGAGACTACAGTAATGATAACTTGAACTTCGTTTTTGAAACCATTAGGGAAAAGAGGGCGAATTGGACGGTCAATCAGACGAGCAATTAATGTCTCATCTTCTGAAGGACGGCCTTCACGCTTAAAGAAACCACCAGGAATTTTACCTGCTGCGTAGGTTTTTTCTTGATAGTTAACAGTCAGAGGGAAAAAGTCACGACCAGCTTCTGCTTCTTTTTTACCGACAACAGTGACCAACACAGTCGTGTCACCCATGCTAGCTAAAACGGCTGCATCTGCTTGACGCGCTATAACACCTGTTTCCAGGGTGACTGTATGTTGACCATACTCAAAACTCTTTACAATAGGATTCACGTGACCCATTCCTTAATTAATGACCTTGAATTACGCGCGTAAGTATACTGCAAATCGGATCAATAGATAAAGAGCAGATAATGATGACAAATACGTAACTTTTCACTAAAGTGGTTAAATCAACAAAGAGTTGCGGTTTACATTGATACGGAAATTCTCGCAGATGGTGAATAATTATCATAAAGGATGCGCCCGATGACAGGCCGTTTTAAGTCACTGACGTGGAAACAAACTAATCTAGTCGTATTTACCGCCCTCTTTTTTGCCATTGCAATTTTTATTGTTGAAATCGCTTTAGTCGTCGTATCAACCAAACAACAGCTCACAACTACCCAGCAAGAACTCCTTGATTCAGTTGAACAACCAGCTGCAAATGCCGTCTGGGCTTTGGATGATAATTTAGCCCGCCAAACATTAGAAGGGGCCATTAAGGTTGAACATGTCGGCTCAGCAGTGATTGAGCTCGACGATGGTTCCATGTTTGTTTCAGTCAGCAATAATAAAAAGAACAACTCGCAGACTTTTATCAGCTTAAGTAACAAATTATTTGATGATCTCAAGGAAATATCTCGCCCGCTGTACCGCCCTTTTTATTTTGAAGGCACCCAACAGCAACAACTTATTGGCACATTAACAGTTTTCTACGACACCCAAGAGCTGACAAATACCCTTTTCTCACAGTTAAGATTTAGTTTTTTCGCCACACTTGCCCGCGCTCTCTTGCTCACCTTAGTATTATCTGTCGTCTTCCATCGCTTCTTAACTCAGCCTATCGCACGCATCAGCGAGGCCATAGATAAGATTGAGCCCGACTCTCCGGACGAAAACCTCTTACCTATGTCCAATGCGCACAAGGATGATGAACTCGGTCTAGTGACCTCTAAATTCAACCAAATTCTTATCCAATTTAGCCAGACCCAATCCAAACTGCGCAAGATGGCGACCCGAGATCCGCTAACAGGCTTACCCAACCGCACGCTATTGCTTGAAACCATCGCAGTCACAATCCAACGTTCGCGAGTACACAAACGCAGCTTTGCCTTGATGTTTATCGACTTAGACCGCTTTAAGAATATCAACGATTCCCTTGGCCACGCATTAGGCGATCAATTTCTTGCCCGTATTGCCCGCATCCTTGAACGCTTCGTTGGCGATAAAGGCACAGTTTCCCGCTTAGGTGGCGATGAATTTGTTATTCTGGCTGATACAGTTCACACCCCTGATCAAGCGGCAGATTTTGTAGATAAGCTACTGATCCAGCTCAATGTCCCGATTCAATTAAATGAACATGCAATTCATCCTGCGGCATCGATTGGGATTTCTATTTATCCCGAAGACGGTAACAGTGCTGAAGATTTGATCCGTCACGCTGACATTGCCATGTACAGCGCGAAAGCTGCAGGCTCGAATCAATGGGCCTTCTTTAAACAGCAGATGACAGAGCGCGCAGCTGTGCGTTTACGCACCGAAGCATCTTTGCATGATGCGTTAAAAAACAACGAATTTTTACTGTATTTTCAGCCAAAACTCGACCTACAAACGGGCAAAGTGATCGCCTGTGAAGCCCTGATCCGCTGGCAAAAAGACGGCCGACTCATCAGTCCGGTTTCTTTTATTCCCGTCGCGGAAGAAACAGGGATCATCATTCCAATTGGACGCTGGGTAATAGAACAAAGCTGCAAGGTCTTGAGGGAGTGGCAGAAAAAATATAACTATGCCATCCCAATTGCGATTAATGTTGCCTCACAACAATTTGCCGATGCTAGTTTAGTTCCCGATATCAAGCAGATGGCATTACGCTATCAAATCCAACCCGAGTTGTTGGAAATTGAAATCACTGAAACCTCGTTGATGAACGACATTGAACTGGCTATCGCTAAACTTGAGCAACTAAAATCTGCAGGATTTGGTATTGCCGTCGATGACTTCGGCACTGGGTATTCATCACTTTCTTACCTACGCCATTTACCCATCACCACTATGAAAATTGACCGCTGTTTCGTGTCCGATTTACCAGGGGATAGTGCAATCGCATCGACCATTTTGATGTTGGGTAAGCAGCTTAATTTGACCATTGTGGCCGAAGGAATTGAAAACGAGCAGCAATTGAATTGGTTGAAGGAGAATCAGTGCCAAGTCGGCCAAGGTTTCTATTTTAGCCAACCCTTGCCCCAAGCGGAATTTGAAGCCCTGTATATAGCGACACAGACAGCAACGATAAGCACTTTAGATGGACTACGTGGTGCTTAGAGTTCTTTAATCAAACCCAAGATTTAGGCGGCGTTAAGGCCAGCGTAAAGACATAATATCGACATGCTCCGGCCTAAATCCTACACAGCTTGATTTAATCATCTACTGAATTTTAGGCAATAAAAAAGGAGGCTTAAGCCTCCTTTTTCACGCTAGTCAACGCGAGATTAACGACGTAAACCTAACTTTTGGATCAGTGCAGTGTAACGTGCTAAATCAGTACGTTTCAGGTAAGCAGTTAACTTACGACGTGAGCTAACCATACGTAACAGACCACGACGTGAGTGGTGATCGTGAATGTGCTCTTTGAAGTGATCTTGCAAATGGTTGATTTGCGCAGTTAACAAAGCAACTTGAACTTCAGTTGAACCAGTGTCGTTTTCGCCACGGCCAAATTCAGCCAAAATTTTTGCTTTTGCTTCAGTACTTAGTGACATGTATATCTCCAAATAAATAATTATGAATCTCTAGCCGATCACTAACTCAGCCAGAGGGCGCGCTATTCTACCCAAAAACCCACCCTAGCGCAATAAAAGGTGGAGACTAATCCATGAACAAATTAATTAATTTGTTCATGGATAGCAGACTATTGCGATTCTACAGGCTCGTCATGGATTACTATGAGTCGTTTCGGTGCAAGCAAGCCGTCTTCGTTGATAGTACCAATCCCCACAAATCGGCGGATGTCACCTAAAGTGATACGCACCAGTTCATCGGTTTTCAAGTCTGCATTAACGGGCACCCGAACAGCCTGACCTTGCATTAAATAAGGGGCGATTGCATCTGGCACATTCACCTCAGGAAAATCGGCCACGGCCGTGTCCATAGGTAACAACAGCGGATCAAGTAAAACACTCGGATCTATCTGTTGTTCATGTGCTTGGGCAACAAGCGCTTCAAGTTGTTCTAAGGTAACCATTCTTGCATAGGGATATTGTGCAACTTGAGTGCGACGCAACATGATCACATGGGCGCCACATCCGAGCATTTCGCCGAGATCGTCTATGATAGTGCGAATATAAGTGCCCTTAGAACAATGAATATCTAAGGTCAGCTCATCGCCTTCAAGACCGATGAAATTAAGCTCAAATACCGTAATAGGGCGAGATTCGCGCGGCACTTCAATGCCTTCACGGGCATATTTATACAGGGGCTGGCCCTGATATTTTAGCGCGGAATACATAGAAGGCACTTGCTGAGTCTCGCCGCGGAAGAAATCAAGCGCGGTTAATAACTGCGCCTCAGTAAAATCAATGGCGCGGGTTTGCACCACTTCGCCATCGGAATCACTGGTATCCGTACGCTCACCCAGTTTTGCGGTAACTAAATAACGTTTATCAGCATCTAACAGATGCTGGGAAAACTTAGTCCCTTCGCCTAAGCACACAGGTAACATACCTGTTGCTAACGGATCGAGTGCGCCCGTATGCCCTGCTTTGTTCGCATTAAAAAAGCGCTTTACCCTTTGCAATGCAAAGTTAGAACTCATGCCCGTGGATTTATCCAGCAGCACTATTCCATCAATAAAACGACCTTTTGGACGACGAGCCATTAATCTTTACCTTCCGTTTCATCTGCATCATCGGCAATATCATCACCTAAGACTTCATCTTCAACCGATGCGTCTTCGCTGCCAAATTGCTGCTGCTTCGCTTTGTCTTGGTTGATCACTTGGCTAACTAAGTTAGACATGCGCATACCTTCAACCAGCGAGCTATCATAGATAAAACGCAGTTCAGGCATCACACGCAGCTTCATACGGCCAGCCACTAAAGTGCGGATATAAGGAGCGGCGCTGATCAAAGCATTTAGCTTTTCTTGAACAACGGCTTTGTCTTCTTCAAAGAAAGTCACGAAGACTTTTGCATAACTAAGGTCGCGTGAGACATCGACGTCATTCACGGTTACAAAGCCAATACGAGGATCTTTCATGTCGCGCTGTAGCACTTGAGCCAGTTCTTGCTGAAGCTGCTGAGCGATTCGACGAGTACGACTGAATTCTTTTGCCATAATATTTCTTACCATAGCTTAAATTGATAAGGGCGGCTAAAGCCGCCCTTATTATCGTTACAGAGTACGAGCAATCTCGACGGTTTCGAATACTTCGATTTGGTCGCCTACGCGAACATCGTTGTAGTTCTTAACGCCAATACCACATTCCATACCATTGCGAACTTCAGCAACGTCGTCTTTAAAGCGACGTAGAGATTCAAGTTCACCTTCGTAGATAACCACGTTATCACGTAGTACGCGAATTGGTGCGCTACGCTTGATGGTACCTTCGGTAACCATACAGCCAGCAATTGCGCCCAGCTTAGGTGATTTGAACACGTCACGCACTTCAGCCAGACCAATAATTTGTTGTTTGAATTCAGGAGACAGCATACCTGTCATCGCTGCACGAACTTCATCAATCAAATTATAGATTACGCTGTAGTAACGTAAATCAACACTTTCGCTGTCGATTGTCTTACGCGCTTGTGCATCGGCACGCACGTTAAAGCCAACCAGGATAGCGTTAGAAGCTGCCGCTAAGGTTGCATCCGTTTCAGTCAGTGCACCCACACCGCGAGCGATGATGTTCACTTTCACTTCGTCGGTAGACAGACCTGTTAACGAGTCAGTAATCGCTTCGAGTGAACCTTGTACGTCTGCTTTAAGAACGATGTTCAGTTCTTTCACTTCGCCGTCTGTCATGTTCGCGAACATGTTTTCTAGCTTAGATTTTTGCTGGCGTGCCAGTTTCACATCACGGAACTTACCTTGACGATACAGGGCAACTTCACGCGCTTTACGCTCGTCACGTACTACTGTTGCTTCATCACCTGCAGACGGAACGCCTGACAGACCCAGAATTTCAACAGGAATAGATGGACCCGCTTCAGTAATTGAACGACCGTTCTCGTCTTTCATTGCACGGATTTTACCGTACTCAAGACCACACAGAACGATATCACCTTGGCGCAAAGTACCTTCTTGAACCAGAATCGTTGCCACTGGGCCGCGACCTTTGTCCAATTGTGATTCAATGACCACACCGGCAGCCATACCATCACGTACCGCTTTCAGTTCGAGAACTTCAGCTTGCAACAAAATGCCTTCTAACAGTTCATCAACGCCTTCACCTGTCTTAGCTGAAACGAAGGCAAACATGTTGTCTCCACCCCAATCTTCAGACATGACGCCGTGTTGTGACAATTCGCTCTTAACGCGATCGATATCCGCTTCCGGCTTATCCATCTTGTTCACAGCCACGATTAATGGCACGTTACCGGCTTTAGCATGTTGAATAGCTTCGATAGTTTGCGGCATTACACCGTCATCGGCAGCAACAACTAATACAACGATATCCGTTGCCTTGGCACCACGGGCACGCATTGCAGTAAACGCGGCGTGACCAGGAGTATCAAGGAAAGTGATCATGCCGTTTTCAGTTTCAACATGGTATGCACCGATATGCTGAGTAATACCACCGGCTTCGCCAGCAGCCACTTTAGCGCGGCGAATATAGTCGAGTAGTGACGTCTTACCGTGGTCAACGTGACCCATGATAGTCACAACTGGTGCACGAGATTCTAGCTTGATGCCATCTTCATCGTCACGGTCTTGCATCACTTGGTGCTCAAGTTCGTTTTCACGGATAAGCACAACTTTGTGGCCCATTTCTTCAGCAACTAACTGGGCGGTCTCTTGATCTAACACTTGGTTGATCGTAACCATAGAACCCATTTTCATCATTTGCTTGATGATTTCAGTCGCTTTCACTGCCATTAAATGCGCAAGTTCAGAAACAGTCACAGTTTCACCGATACGCACATCACGGCTTACCGCTGCAACTGGCTTATTAAAGCCGTGCGCCATAGACTCAGGTGCAGTACTGCGGTTACGCATGTGTTTTTCACGGCCGTCACGGGCATCTTTGCCACCACGTTTTTTGGCGTTACTCTTGTTACGAGCACGACGTCCGCGTTTTTCTTCATCCAGATCAGAGGTATCTTCAGCAGCACGCGCTACTTTAGAGGTGGTGATGTGGTGATCGCCGTTTTTCTCAGCTTCTAAACGTTGACGTTCTTCTTCAGCCCAACGCTTAGAGTTTTCTTCTGCAAGTAAACGCGCTTTTTCAGCGGCTTTAGCCGCTTCTTCATCTTGCTTACGCTTAGTTGCCGCTTCTTGTGCCGCTTTTAAACGCTCAGCTTCTAAACGTGCCGCTTCAGCTTCTGGTGAAGTATCTTTGGTCACTTTCACTTCGGCTGCTGCTTTGGCTTTCGCCTTGGCTTCTGCATCAGCTTTTGCCTTCGCATCAGCTTCTGCTTTCGCTTTTGCCGCAGCAGCATCTGCTTCAGCCTTTGCTTTTACCAAAGCTTCTGCTTCGGCCTTCGCTTCTTCTTCAGCCTTCAGAGTAGCCTCATTAGCATCACGCTTGACGAAAGTTCGTGTTTTACGAACTTCAACTTTAACATCTTTAGATTGACCACCATTACCAGCCACACTCAGGGTCGATACGGTTTTACGCTGCAACGTCATTTTCGTTGGCGCATTTTCGCCACCGTGCTGCTTTTTCAGATAATCCAGTAACTGCTGCTTTTCAGCTTCAGTCACGTTATCAGCTTGGCCTTTCTTAATTCCAGCCTGAGAGAATTGCTCAATCAGACGTTCAACACTTTTACCCACTTCCGTGGCCAATTTCTCTACGGTAGTATCTGCCATCAGTTAAATCCCCCTGTTGATCGACTTATGCTTCTTCGCCAAACCAACAGATATTGCGGGCTGCCATGATGAGCTCACCTGCTTTTTCTTCTGTCAATTCTTCAATTTCGATCAAATCATCAATGCCTTGTTCAGCCAAGTCTTCTAGAGTCACAATACCTTTGCTAGCGAAAACATAGGCTAAGTGTCTGTCAACACCTTCAAGTGCTAGCAACTCTTCACTTGGCTCCACACCATCCAGTGCTTCTTCAGTAGCGAGAGCTCGAGTTGAGATCGCCGCTTTTGCACGTTCACGTAAGGCTTCAACGAGATCTTCGTCAAAACCGTCAATCGCCAATAGTTCAGACACAGGCACATAGGCAACTTCTTCGAGCGACGTAAAGCCCTCGTCCGCCAGTACTTGTGCAAAATCTTCATCGACATCCAGTGAGTTAACGAATAAATCAACCACCTTGGCACTTTCTGCCTGGTGTTTCTTATTCATATCGTCCACTGTCATAACGTTCAGAACCCAACCTGTCAGCTGTGTTGCTAAACGTACGTTCTGGCCATTACGTCCAATGGCTTGTGCCAAACTATCTGCTTCAACAGCGATATCCATTGAATGGTTATCTTCGTCAACTATGATAGAGGCCACATCGGCTGGCGCCATGGCATTGATCACGTATTGTGCTGGATTATCATCCCACAACACGATATCAACACGTTCGCCACCCAGTTCATTCGACACAGCTTGTACACGTGCACCACGCATACCCACACACGCACCGATAGGATCGATACGACGGTCATTTGACTTAACGGCGATTTTAGCGCGCGCGCCTGGATCACGGGCTGCGCCCATAATCTCAATCAGTTCATCAGCAATTTCAGGTACTTCTACACGGAAAAGCTCGATTAGCATTTCAGGTTTAGTACGGCTTAAAAATAACTGTGCGCCGCGAGCTTCTGGACGTACTGAGTACAGTAATGCACGTACGCGGTCGCCTGGGCGGAAAGATTCACGTGAAATTAAATCTTCACGGAACAACACGCCATCAGCGTTATTACCTAAGTCAACCACTACGCTTTCACGAGTTGCTTTTTTGACTATACCAGTGATTAACTCACCTTCTTGGTCTTGGAACTGTTCAACCACTTGAGCACGTTCAGCTTCACGTACTTTCTGTACGATCACTTGCTTAGCAGTTTGAGTGGTAATACGGTCAAACACCACTGACTCGATATCGTCTTCGATAAACTCGCCAGGTTGGATATCTGGATTTTCGTATCGTGCCGCTTCTAACGTGATTTCGCGGTAAGGATTTTCTAACGCGGCACCGTTGTCATCAACCACCATCCAACGACGGAAAGTATCATAACCACCGGTTTTACGGTCGATAGCAACACGAACGTCAATATCACCTTCGTATTTTTTCTTGGTTGCTGTGGCCAGAGCAATCTCTAGCGCTTCAAAAATTTTCTCGCGTGGAACGGCCTTTTCATTTGAAACCGCCTCAGCGACTAGCAGAATCTCTTTATTCATCTCGTCTTGCCTCGTTCACCTTGAAACCATCAAAACTTAGCGATTAAGTTGCCTTTGCGGATATTATCCAATGCGACAACTAACTCTTTACCATTCACTTTCAGCGAGAGCATTTGCCCGTCGACCGCAGTGATGGCGCCTTTTAAATTACGACTGCCGTCAACCGGCATAGTCAATTGAAGCTTTACATCCTCGCCCACATAGCCCGCATACTGCTCGGCAGTAAATAAGGGTCTATCAACACCTGGCGAAGAAACCTCTAGGGTATATTCTGTAGAAATAGGATCTTCAACATCGAGTACAGCACTGACTTGGCGACTTGCATTGGCACAATCTTCAATATTGATACCATTCTCACCATCAATGAACACTCGCAGTGTGGAATGCTTACCCGCTTGAACATATTCAATGCCCCATAGCTGAAAGCCTAATGCTTCCACAGGTACTTTGAGCATTTCTGCCAGTCTGAATTCTAACGTTGCCAAGATTGACCCCCGAAAAAACAAAAAAGGGCTTAATAGCCCTAGTACAACGCCACATACGAAGCATGCGACAAATTTAAAAGTCCCAGATAACAAAAAACCCCGTAATCACGAGGTCATTAATTTCAAGAACCTGTAAACCATAACGAATTCAAACACTATTCGTTACTAGGAGCTGGTTGCGGGGGCCGGATTTGAACCGACGACCTTCGGGTTATGAGCCCGACGAGCTACCATGCTGCTCCACCCCGCGTCAACTGTGTGCAAGTATATTGACTATCGTCATTTCTTGCAATAACTATGAGAGAACTTATGTTGTCTATCTTAGTTATATTTGGTGCCGAGAGCGGGACTTGAACCCGCACGACCGTTAGGTCACAGCCACCTCAAGGCTGCGCGTCTACCAATTTCGCCACCTCGGCGACACCTTTTACTAGTCAGGAATTTTCGTTTCTGACTTTTGGGTTCCTTGCTCAACAGGTTGTGTGACCTGTTCAGTGTCTGAACCTAAATTTTTCCATGAATCTTCATTTTTTGCGTGGTTTGCACTTAAGTTGCCAATCAGCAGACTTAAGGTAAAAAACGCAATGGCAAGAATCGCCGTAGTGCGTGTCAGGAAGTTACCTGAACCGCTTGAACCAAACAGAGTACCTGATGCACCGGCGCCAAAAGAGGCCCCCATGTCAGCTCCCTTACCTTGCTGAATTAATACTAGGCCGATCAGACCTAATGCAACCAACAAGTAAATAACTACTAGAACTTCATACATATTATGCGCTCATCGCTATGGTACACAGACTTAAAAACTCGCTAGAGTTTAAGCTAGCACCGCCAATCAGTCCACCATCAACATCAGGTTGGGCAAATAAATCTGCAGCATTACTCGGCGTTACACTACCACCGTAGAGAATCCTGATATTTTCTCCGATAAACGGAGACACTTCAGAGAGGCGTTTGCGAATAAACGCATGAACTTCTTGTGCCTGCTCTGGTGTAGCGCTTTTACCTGTTCCTACAGCCCAAAGTGGCTCGTAGGCGATAATGGCGTTATCAAAAGCCATAGTACCATTCTTCTGGATCACTATGTCCAACTCTTCAGCAATCACCTCAAAGGTACGTCTTGCTTCACGTGCTGGACCCGACTCACCCACACATAAAATGGGAGTTAAGCCATGCTTTTGTGCAGCGGCGAACTTCTCCGCTACGATATTACTCGTCTCTCCGTACATACGGCGACGTTCTGAATGCCCGATAATCACATATCGACATCCTGAATCTTTGAGCATCTGACCTGAAACTTCTCCGGTATAAGCGCCAAAGTCGTGTTGACTTAGGTTTTGTGCGCCCATCCTAACAAGTGAACCGTCTAACGCTTCCTTGTTTGCTTCTAGCAGTTGCCTGACGCTCTCTAGATAGATAGAAGGCGGGCATAAAACCACTTCAGCTGAATCATTTTGGAGCTTAGAGGCAAATTTCTTGAACAACTCTTGGGCTAATGCCGCACTGCCGTTCATCTTCCAATTGCCAGCTACCATAGGACGTCTGAGTGCCATCACTATCTCCTCTGAAAGCGGCGTGAATAATAGCGAACCACTTATTAAGTTACAATAGCTAAATTCGAATTTTTTCAGATCTCAGGTTGGAGTGCTTGTTTTTTAGACTCAAAAGCTGATTTCTGTTCATTTGTGCAGCTAACACCTTAATTTTAAATTAGTATCAGCCGCACTCATTATTAAATAGGCAAAGATTAGCTTGCCGATTTTACCGCATCCGCAATCAAATTTGCGTGCGCCAATACTGTACTATGATCGTCACCTTCTACCATGACACGGATCAAAGGTTCAGTACCTGACTTACGTAATAGCACTCGACCACGAACACCAAGCTCTGACTCAACCTGTGCCTGTGCCGCTTTTACTTTATCTGATTGAAGCGGGTCATGCTCGCCCTCAAAGCGCACATTGACTAATACCTGTGGCAACATTTCCATCGCAGAAGTCAATTGTTCTAGCGTGGCATTTTGGCGACGCATGGCCGCTAACACTAAAATCCCCGCGACAATACCATCACCGGTTGTGCCGTGGTCAAGATTAAGGATATGCCCTGAATTCTCGCCACCGATGCGCCAATCGAGTTCTTTCAGTAATTCCATCACATAGCGGTCGCCCACTTTTGAACGCGCAAAAGGAATATCTAGTGCTTGCAAGGCTAAATCAAGCCCAAGATTCGACATCAAGGTGCCAACCACACCACCGCGCAATACCCCGCGAGATTTCGCATCACAGGCAAGAATATATAAAATCTGATCGCCGTCGATAACTTCGCCTTTGCTGTTGACCATCATAATGCGGTCGCCATCGCCGTCGAGCGCGATACCTAAATCGGCACTTTCGGCCAAAACGGTTTCACAAATCTTGCCCATGGACGTTGCGCCCACTTTATCATTGATGTTCATCCCGTTAGGCTTATCACCAATGGCAATCACCTCGGCGCCTAACTCACGGAACACAGCTGGTGCTATGTGATAAGTTGCGCCATGGGCACAATCGACCACAATTTTTAGTCCAGTTAACGTGTGTTCTGCAGGGAAGTTACCTTTGCAATACTCGATATAACGGCCACGGGCATCTTCAATGCGCGATACCTTGCCTAACAGATGTGATTCAACACAAACGAGGGGCTTTTCAAGCTCAGCTTCGATTTCTAGCTCTAAGTTATCGTCTAACTTACTGCCGTCGGTCGAGAAAAATTTAATGCCGTTATCGTAATAAGGATTGTGTGATGCGCTGATCACCACCCCTGCTTCGGCGCGAAACGTACGCGTCAAATAGGCGACTGCGGGCGTGGGCATAGGCCCCATTAACATCACATTAAGACCTGCGGCAGAAAGACCCGCTTCTAATGCCGACTCAAACATATAACCCGAAATACGGGTATCTTTACCTATGATCACCTTTTTGGTACCACTGCGGGATAATACGCGACCCGCTGCCCAACCTAATTTCAGTGCAAGCTCAGGCGTCATTTGACCTGAACCGACCTTTCCCCGAATACCGTCAGTTCCAAAAAATTTACGTTCTTTCATATCGCCCCACAAACTCAAATGTGTCCCAATGATTTGGGATCATAATATTAATTAAATGCTTAACGAGAGCATAACGATGCTTAAAAATACGCTTGTGTCGCTTGTAACACTTTGAGCATATCCACAGTTTCAGCAACGTCATGTACGCGAATGATATGAGCTCCCTTTTGGGCCGCTATCATAGCGCCAGCAAGGCTCCCAGCAAGACGCTCTGAGGTCGGTTTTGCTAAGAGGTTCCCTATCATGCTCTTACGAGATAATCCTATCAATACGGGTAAATCAAACTTGGCAAAACAATCGAGCTTTGCCAGTAATTCATAGTTATGTTCTAAGCTTTTACCAAAGCCAAATCCCGGATCGAGTATTAATAACTCTCGGGGGATCCCAGCTTGTAAGCAAGCGTCAATCCGCTCGGTTAAAAAGCCAGAAACTTCTTCAATAACATCATAATAAGTCGGCGAAGACTGCATGTTCTTCGGCTCGCCCTGCATATGCATTAGGCATATCGGGACGTGCAACTCTGCGGCAGCTTCGAGCGCACCAGGTTCCATCAAGGCACGCACATCATTAATCAGGTGTGCACCCGCAGCGACAGCTTGACGCATCACTTCAGCTTTACTGGTATCAACCGAAATCCACACATCATGGTGCGTCGCCACATATTTTACTAACGGGATCACCCGCGCAAGTTCATCGGCTAGGCTCACCTCGGCGGCGCCGGGCCTTGTCGACTCTCCACCAATGTCTATCATCCCTGCGCCTTGAGCCACCATGTCATCGGCATGCTGACAGGCAAGTTCATAGGAAGAATATTGACCACCGTCGGAAAAGGAATCGGGAGTGACATTCAAAATGCCCATCACTATGGGCGAAGATAACGCGAGGCGTTTAGTGCCAGCAATCAGTTCAAACACGCATTTACTCCAGTAATACGAACACTTACGATTTTACCTATAGGCATAACTTGCGTCATTAGTTTTAGCCTTCACTTTCTATCTGAGGTGACTGATGTCAGAGGCGAAATATCAGTAATGGCAAAGTGGATGAATGACAGCGCAGTCAAATTGCTAACAAGATAAAACAAGAAAACCCCTTTACGGGGTTTTCTTTTATCTCACAACAAATTACTTAGCAGGTGATTCATCAGGCTCTTTCAAGTCTGGTTCAGCAGACGCTGTAGTCACAGTATCTTCAGCTTTCTCAGCTGGTTCACCATGACCGCTGCCTTTGTCGTTAGAACCATGGTCATCCACTTGCCAATCGGCAGGTTGACGCACTTCACGACGCTTCATTAAATCGTCAATTTGAAGTGAATCAATGGTTTCATACTTCATTAGGGCTTCTTTCATCGAGTGCAGAATATCGAGGTTATCCGTCAATATCTGTCTCGCTCTCGCGTAGTTCTTGTCGATAAAGACTTTCACTTCCGCGTCGATGATAGTTGCAGTTTCATCGGACATGGCTTTGGCTTTACCCATGCTGCGGCCTAAGAACACTTCACCGTCTTCTTCGGCATACAGTAATGGACCTAGCTTGTCCGAGAAGCCCCACTGAGTCACCATGTTACGTGCAATAGAGGTCGCGTATTTGATGTCCTGTGATGCACCAGTCGACACTTTTTCAGTACCGTAGATAAGCTCTTCAGCTAAACGACCACCGTAGGCGACTGAAATTTGGCTTTCTAACTTACGACGGCTCTGGCTCACTGAGTCAGCTTCGGGTAAGAAGAAAGTGACACCCAGCGCACGGCCGCGAGGAATGATAGTGACCTTGTGCACAGGATCATGCTCTGGTACTAAACAACCCACAATCGCATGGCCTGCTTCATGGTAAGCAGTCATTTCTTTTTCGGCTTCTGACATCACCATAGAACGGCGCTCAGCACCCATCATGATTTTATCTTTTGCACGTTCAAATTCTTCCATGCCAACAACTCGGCGATTTCCACGAGCCGCAAACAGGGCTGCTTCGTTCACTAAGTTAGCTAAGTCAGCACCAGAGAAACCTGGGGTACCACGGGCAATTACACTCGCCTTCACATCTTCAGAAAGTGGTACTTTACGCATATGCACTTTCAAAATCTGCTCACGACCACGCACGTCTGGTAAGCCAACGACCACTTGACGGTCAAAACGACCTGGACGCAGCAGTGCAGAATCGAGTACGTCTGGACGGTTAGTTGCCGCGATAACGATAACGCCTTCATTACCTTCGAAGCCGTCCATCTCAACCAGCATTTGGTTCAGTGTTTGCTCACGTTCATCATGACCACCACCTAAACCCGCGCCGCGTTGACGACCGACCGCATCGATTTCATCGATAAAGATAATACAAGGTGCAGACTTTTTCGCTTGTTCGAACATGTCACGCACACGGGATGCACCAACACCAACGAACATTTCAACGAAATCAGAACCCGAGATAGTGAAGAAAGGTACTTTAGATTCACCCGCAATGGCTTTCGCCAGCAAGGTTTTACCTGTACCTGGAGGACCCACCATCAGCACGCCCGTTGGAATACGGCCGCCCAATTTTTGGAATTTAGTTGGGTCACGCAGATAATCAACTAACTCTTTCACTTCTTCTTTTGCTTCGTCACAACCAGCAACATCGGCAAACGTCGTTTTAATCTGATCTTCGCTCATCAGCTTGGCTTTGCTCTTACCAAAGGACATAGCGCCTTTGCCACCGCCGCCTTGCATCTGGCGCATGAAGAAAATCCATACCCCGATAAGCAATAACATAGGGAACCAAGAGATGAAGATTTGGGTTAGGAACCCAGATTCTTCGGCTTCTTGGCCCTTCATGGTGATGCCTTTACGATCAAGATCATTAATTAAATCTTGGTCATATAACGGCATGATAGTCGTGAACTTTTCACCCGTTCGCTTAGCACCTTCAATAGTACGTTGGTCGCTTTTAACTTCAACAGTTGCGACCTGCCCATCACGGACATTATCTAAGAAGGTAGAATAATCCATCTTCTGCGATGACGAAGAAGAGGGGGAGTAACCCTGAAACACTGACATCAGCACAACGGCGATGACAACCCAGAGTATTAGATTTTTTGCCATGTCACTCAAATTACTAGACCTCATTAAGTCTTGCGATTATTAACGCTAGGTTACTACAACTTGTACCCAGTCGCCACAAGATAGACTTCACGGGAACGCGCTCGTGAAGAGTCTGGTTTACGTGTTTTAACGACTTTAAACACTGCTTTTACCGCTTTCATGTATTCGTCAAAGCCCTCCCCCTGAAAGACTTTTACCGCAAAACAGCCATTAGGAGCCAATACTTGATGGCACATATCTAACGCCAACTCCACTAAATACATGGCACGGGGTTGATCAACACTATCTGAACCACTCATGTTGGGCGCCATATCAGACAACACAACGTCAACCTTAGCATCACCGACGCGAGTAAGTAATGCTTGAAGGACTTTATCTTCACGAAAATCCCCTTGCAAAAAATCTACCCCGACGATGGGATCCATAGGCAAAATGTCACAGGCGATGACTTTACCTCTATCTCCCGCTAATTTAACTGCCACTTGAGACCAACCTCCTGGAGCAGCACCGAGATCAACCACAGTCATGCCTGGGCGAATCAGTTGATCCTTTTGCTGGATCTCCTCAAGCTTAAACGCAGCGCGAGATCGCAAGCCCATTTTTTGGGCGAGTTTGACATAGTGATCATCAAAGTGTTCTAGCATCCAGCGATTAGAACTGGCCGTACGTTTTATACCTGACATTTAAAATCCGCAACAATTGAGAGTTACACAAAGGCTATATAAGGGTAGAATAGCCGTTTTTCAACAGTAACTCAGCAAAAGTTGGTAGAAATGAACTTAACAACCAAACAAAAACAGCATTTAAAAGGTCTAGCGCATCCGCTAAAGCCAGTGGTGCTGCTTGGTGCCAATGGATTGACTGAAGGTGTACTCGCTGAAATTGAAAGCGCACTCGCTTATCATGAATTGATTAAAGTGAAAGTAGCCTCTGCCGACAGAGAGCTAAAAAATGCCATCGTTGATGCCATAGTACGTGAAACTCAATCCGCAAAAGTGCAACTTATTGGTCATATTCTGGTGATTTATCGTCAATCACCAGAAATGAAGATTGCTTTGCCAAAGGCAAAGTAATTTTTCTTGATTTTTATTGTGTTAACAAAGAGGCCACTCAATTGAGTGGCCTCTTTGTTTTTACTAAAAATTAAAATAAAGCACTAAGGCGTATCAGAAATCACTTGTTCCTTATAATGCTCAGGCGTTAAACCTAACAACTCAGGCAATGAGGTTCCAACAGAAATCGATGAGAATGTGCCGGTTAAAATACCGATAAACATCGCAATCGAGAATCCTTCCAGCGGCCCACCGCCCATGATCCACAGCGCACCGACCGTCATTAAGGTTGTCCCTGACGTCACCATAGTACGGGAGAATGTCGCCACAATCGCTTGGTTATTAATTTCTTGAATCGCAAGCTTTGGCTTAGCAATCAATAATTCACGAATACGGTCGGCAATAATGATCGAGTCATTTAACGAATAGCCTAAAATCGCCAGCACAGCCGCCAGTACCGTTAAATTAAACTCCATCTGCGTCAGTGCAAAAAACGCCAGTACGAACACAACGTCGTGTACCAGCGCAAACAAAGCGCCCGATGCGAGTCGCCACTCGAAGCGATAACTTAAATAGCCTAAAATACACAGCATAGCGACTAACAGCGCTAACCCGCCCTGCTCCGCCAGTTCTTGACCAATCTGCGGCCCAACAACGCTGCTGTTAAGGACTTGCACTTCAGAGTTAAGTGGCGCTAATGCCTGCTGAATATCGACATTACTTTGCTCAGTATCAGCACTCTTTATATCACCATAGCGCAGTACCCAACGGCCCGGCTCACTGGCCGAGATCACAGAGACTTCCTGCTGATAGGCAGCGTTAAGCAAAGGTTGTAACTCACTGCTGGTGATTTTTCTATCGAGCTGAACTTCAGTCACCACACCACCGGTAAAGTCTAGTCCCCAGTTAAAACCCTTTACACCTATGATGGCTAATGACGTTATCATCAATAAAATTGAGATAGCACTGGAGACATAACGCCATTTTGTTAGATTGATATTTTTCATGGTTATACCCTCACATGACGACTAGCATCACGTCCGTAAACTAAGTTAATCAAGGCTCTTGAAGCAAAGATACCGGTAAACATGCTGGTCAACAGACCTAGACCTAAGGTCAAGGCGAAACCTTGAATTGGGCCATTACCGATGGAATACAGCACGACAGCCGTGATCATAGTGGTGAAGTTAGCGTCGAAAATGGTCGAAAACGCACTATCAAACCCTGTATCAATTGCCAGCGCAAAACTGCGACCTTCTTTTAACTTGTCTTTTATTCGCTCAAAAATCAGCACGTTGGTATCGACAGCCATACCCACGGTTAACACTAGGCCAGCAATACCGGGTAAGGTCAGCACAGCACCAGGGATAAGCGCCAGTAGGCCAAACAAGATCACCATGTTAGAGATCAGCGCGATATTCGCTACCCAACCGAGACGACGATACCAAAGCGCCATGAACAACAAGGTAATCCCCATACCTAGACCAAGCGCAGCAAAACCGTTTTCAATGTTTTCAGCACCTAACGTCGGGCCAATAGTGCGCTCTTCTACAATCGTCACTGGCGCCGTCATAGAGCCCGCTCTCAGTAACAGGGCTAATTGTTGCGCTTCTTGATAGGTGCCCGCACCAGTAATGCGGAAGCGGTCTCCAAGCTGGGATTGAATGGTCGCAACGCTGATAATCTCTTGAGTTTGCTTAGCCTTACCTTGTTCATCGCGACTGTATTCGCTGTAAGACGTAGCCATAGGTTTGCCAATATTGGTTCGGGAAAACTCAGACATTTTCTGCCCGCCGATACGGTCGAGGTTAATGTTTACCTCGGCCATACCCATCTCACCTAAACTCGCTCTGGCATCGACAATGTGATCGCCACCCAGCACAGGCGTGCGGCTCACATAAATAGGCTTACCCGACTTATCGTTAAGCACCATGGCATTCACAGAGCCTGACTCTTTCACCTCGAAAAAAGCCAGACTCGCTGTAGCACCAATGACGTTTTTCGCGGCTGCAGGATCTTGCACGCCAGGCAACTCAATCCGAATTCGATGATCGCCTTGGCGCTGTACTAAGGCTTCTGTTATGCCAAGTTCTTCAATACGACTGCGCATAACTTGCAAGTTTTGCTGCACAGTCAAATTACGCAGTTTAGTTTGTTCCTCTTGACTCAACTTAATCTGTAAACCCGCGCCATCGGTATTGGATAATTGCCAATTTGGATAGGACTGTTTCATCATCTGACGCACGGCGGCGCGGGCGTCATTATCGGGCAGCGTCAGGTTTAACTGGTTAGTTTGGTCCAAATAGACGCTGGCACCACGGATCTTCTGCTCACGGATGAATTGACGTAGCGAATCAACTAACGCCTCACCCTGAGTTTGATACACAGGGTCAACATCCACATCGAGTAGAAACTGCACACCACCACGTAAGTCGAGCCCTAGTTTAATCGGCTGAAAACCTAAGTTTTGCAACCAACTCGGCGCGGCACTGGCAAGGGATAAGGTCAACTCTTTTGGCTCTGTCACCATAGACGAAACCAAGGTTTTGACTAAGGTTTGTTGGTTATCCGCATCGAGGACAATTAAGGTTTCACCATTTTTTTGGTCGATGCGTTTTACCGTCACGCCTTCAGCTTGCAGCTTATCTCTAAGGGCTACGGGCGTAAGTGTTAACCCAGCCTTAGCGCCCACTTGCACCGCGGCATTCTCACCATAAAATGTCGGCAAGGCACTGAATAACATCACTATGATGGTGACGATAAGAACTATATATTTCCAAGCTGAATAGTGATTTAGCAGCCGTTTATTGGGTTTTCTTTCCATGGGATTAACTCGCTATTTATCACCTAACTTTTAAGTCAAAAGCTAAGCGAACATATTGATATCAGTCCGAAACCTATCATTGAGTACCAGCAAATTTAGCCAGTTAGACTCAAGTCATCACAGCGAATATAGCCTCGATAGAGATGGTTTCGGTGAGAACAAAAATGCAATGGCATGCAAGTTCAACGGGAGTGGACTCCTGTCGATAGCACACCTAAATAGGTGGGTTAAGCGGCTTGTTGGCTAAATCGATATTGAAGATTTGAGACTTTCCAACCCGAAATTCGGGCGGGGGAAGATACAGCTGAAAGCGTCCAATCTGACGTGATATCCAGATCGGTCGGTTCAACGACATTGGGTGTCGGTTCGACGGTGAAGTCTAACGCGAGTAGATATACCGGTTTCACCTCACGCACATCGTGCTGGGCAAGACTGATAAAGCGCGGCGAATTTATTGGGGCAAAATTTAACTCGTCCGAATGACTCACGTAATCTGAGCTTGGACAAGGTATTGGCTGGGATGCTGAGTCTGAATTGACACGATTGGCATCATGACTATGCAATGAGCCGCAACTTTCAACGGTTTGCGCATCAGAATGTGAATGCGATTGAGCAATAGCATCGGGCAAACTTTGAGATTCAGCGCTTGGCTCTGCATCGGGAGTTGAACTATCAGGACTCACAGTGTGCATCTGGGCCGTTTGTTTTAGAGCCGTTTGCTTCAGAGCTGTGTGTTTCTGAGCATAATGGCGAGCGGCATCACTGCGTTGTTCTGAGGTTTTTGGCGTATAGCTAGCCGAGTGCGCAATCAGCATGATCGCCACGCAAACTAACATCAATCCCGTACGCCAGTGTTTTACCAAAGCGTGCCCTCTTATTAAAACGAAAAATAACCCCATTCATGCTTAGCATTTGCTATTTTACGTTAGGGTCTAAAATAAAAATCGCGCTAAATCAAACAACACTGAGTAATTACTGGTTAAGCTTGCTGATGAAGCTAGATTTGCAGCTTAAGTAAAAGTGCAGCAAGAGGCAAATTAATCTTTATCCATCTTTCGAGTTCCCCTCTGAAACGCGGTCTCTATCCATAGCTAAATCTTAAATCCATAGCTACATCTTAAATTCACATGCAAAACTCAATCTCTAAACATGCATGCCAACTGGATTTACAGATGACAAAAAAACCGCCCTAGGGCGGTTTTAGAACGAGCACAAATCATACTCTCGGCAAGACTTAGCAGACTCTGTAGCTAAATCGATTCGCTGATTATAAATACTGTACTGAGATGATTTCGTAATCTGTCATGCCACCAGGTGTGGTAATCGACACTTCATCACCTTCATTTTTACCCACTAAGCCACGGGCTATCGGTGAGTTCACTGAAATCAGGTTTTCTTTAATATTCGCTTCATCATCGCCGACTATGCGATAAGTCACTTCAACGTCAGTATCGAGATTTAAAATAGTCACAGTGGCGCCAAAAATAATACGACCGTTGTTCACCATCTTAGTGACGTCGATAATTTGCGCGTTAGATAACTTACCTTCAATATCACGGATACGTGCTTCACAAATACCTTGGTCTTCACGAGCCGCATGGTATTCCGCGTTTTCTTTCAGGTCGCCTAGCTCTCTCGCAGAGGCAATCGCTTCAGTGATCTTAGGGCGACGGTCAAACTTGAGAATATCTAACTCTTTACGCAGCTGTTCTGCACCGACAACTGTCATAGGAACCTTAGTCATAACTTCTTTCGTCTCCTTTAAAACAAAAGCAACCCGTGCCAACGCTAAGGTCAACACAGTCAAATGAGGGTGGAATTGCGCTATTCTAATCGTTATGCGCCTTTGATGCATCAAGAACAATGCATTGACGCAGCTTACCCAACCTTAAGCAGAGTTACCAGCAATGAAATCTAAATCCGCGAGCCAGATAGAATCATAGTTACTGCATTGATTAATAGCCGTATAGATAAAGGGTTTTGAATACAAAAATGCCCACTCGCCGTTTAGGTTGTGGGCATTTAACGGTGAACGTTACGTCATTTATAACGCTAAATCATTTATAACGAGTCACTTATAACGCTTACTCACTTGAGCGGAAGAGTGAATCCTATTCAAGTCCAGCTTCAAACGTAAGGAAAATCTCACTGACGGTTTTATCGGCAAGGGATGTGTCTGCATTCGGACGCTCAATAGATGCATGTAAAAGATAACGTCCCGCCGCAGGCAAGGTCATGGCCACTTTACCGTCTTTATCTGAGGTTAAAGCGATTTCTTCAGGCTTGTTTCGGTATAGGCTGCCGTCTTTCATAATCGCAACACTCACACCTGCAACGGGTTTGCCGTCATAAACAAACTGCAGTGTTGCAGGTTCGTTTTCAACGATATCGGCAGGATGGGTCACTGGGACTAGTTCCAAGTACTCACCCTTAGGAGCCAAAACCTTATCCGTCGGCTTATTTCGGGTTACGTAGGTTTCCACCCGCGACACATTTAAAGAACCTTCTAATTCAGAGGCGCCCTTTGGCATGACAGCGGCGGTCGCTTTTTTATCTAAACGACTGCGGACAAAGCCTTCTTTGCCTTTCACTTTATAGCGGGAGAAATAACGCGGCGTGACTTCTTTCTCGAACTTATAGGTGCCATCTTGCATTAACTGCACATCAAATACCGATTTACGGCCGCCGGTATAACTTGAGCTTGGAGAGCTTGAGTCGCCATTAGGCAGTAACACACGTACGTCACTGGCGCTGAAAGGTTTATCCATCATAAACACTTGATTACTAGCAGACACATCTGAAGTGATCCACACGGCCTCTAGGCTTTCGGCCGAAACGTTAAAGTGGCTAGGTAAGATCCATCTGTCGTGGCTGCTTGCCAACGGGCTAATACAAAGTGTGCTAAGTAATGCAATAAGACGTAATTTCATGCCTTTTCCTTAAGTTTAACGAGTAATGTACGGGCAATATGTTCATTTGAAGGCTCAGCGAGCCATGCCGCTTAAGCGTATGTCGATAACGCCGGTTTCGGTGGTGGCGGGTAACTGCACAGAGAAGTCCCCCGTGGTTAAATCGATATTTTGTCGCACGAGATCGCGACCACCATGCTCACGCACCACTTCAATAAACACAGTATAACGAGCGGGCTCAAGTGCTTTACCCGCCTCATCTTTTAAATCCCAATCGATTTTGTAATGACCCGCAGGGCGTGTGGCAGATGCAATTCCATCAACAAAACTCATATCGTCACGACCTGCTTTACGCCACCAACGGCGGATGTCTTTAAGCCATTTATGGCCTTCATCCCAAACCCAAAGGCTTAAGGTTTTTACCGGTTGTCCTTGGGCATCCTCAACCCATACCGCCACATAAGGTCTGTGATATTGGCCTTCGGTAATTTCCGGCAAGGTTAAATCGACTGTCATTTGTGGCACAGCAAACGCAGCTGAACTCACAAACAAAGCACTCACCGCAACAGTACGAATAAGATGACGCATACTCGGTCTACACTCCTTAGGGAACGAAATAAACATACACAAGTCCGCAACTACCGCTGACAAGTACCATGTATAACAATGACTTTTTGAGACGCTTGGTTTGAGGCAATAATAAGTAAGCCCCAGTAAGCGAAAATAAAATAATCAGTATGGCGCTAAGGTCGAGTATCCAAGCCCAAGCAATGCCTGTGTTGCGGCCCTTATGCAAATCATTCACTACGGCTACGACACCATAATCTAAGGTTTCGACATAGGCTTGGCCGTCGAGTAAGTCCAACGTCAGGCTTAGGTAAGTGCCGGGCCCTTTGCTGACTAAGCTAATTTCGTCTTCATCTATATCGGCAGTAGCCATATCCATAGCCCATTCACTTTTCAGCCAATGGCCCGTTGCCAAACGCCACTGCGCATCTTGAGTATCGACGGGTAATAAATAGGCAGGAATGGGCACTTGCTCCCGTTTAGGTTCCTGATCTGTTTGAGAAAACCAATTTGGGTGATTTAACGTTATGCCTGTCACCGCAAAAAACAGCATCAGCAGCAACAAGGCCATAGATACATATACATGGATAATTCGAGCAAAGGACAAAGACGACTTACTGACTCTTAATTTCAATGGTGCACTCTCAAAAGCAACCCGAAGAGAAATGCCTCCAGAATCGGCTTTCCCTATGCAGCCTAAGACTGAAATGAGCTGCATTAAACTAATTTAATGTGCGAGATTAAATGAGATCGATTATCAAATAGAACAAAGTTTACAAACTTTACATATTCAATACTGAAAAAGAAGCTGAAATATAGGATTGAAGAATAAGACTGAAAAATAAACCGCTTACAGGCAAATCTGCATTTAACACTCAAAAGCCATTATCTTTGATTAAATTAGCAGCAAGTTATTTACGGTATCATCTGTAAATATTCATTAGATTCATAGAGATAAAATCCAACATTCACGCTAACTTTTTGGCATAAAATTTACTTTACGCCCCCACTCGTTTACCTCATGCCAATCGGCTACAATCCGCCGCCGGCGACTTGCTGGTACTCCCAAGGAAATATTATCTTGAGTAAATCTCTGCTCAAAAAAATGCGCTGCCTGCATATTCTGTGGCTCGCGTTAATGCTCAACGCCTGTGTTGCTCCACTCTTATTAATGTCACCCCAAGGTCAACTAATGTGGGCCTTGCTCAAGCCCCTTGTCGGTTTAGATCCAAATGATGTCGGCTTATTCGAACAGCCACTCATTAAGAACCGTATGCAGGAATTGCTGGGTAAAAATTACGATACCACTCTATCGCTGCTCAAAACGGCCGATAAGATCCAGCAGGAAGGTCCACTTATTTATTTAGTGTCAACTTATACTCCTGTACCTGAAATGGCAGAAAAAGCCGGTCTGGTTTGGAACTCTGACACCAACCAAATGGCAGTCATGCTAATGAAAGGCGGCGCGCCCTCAGTGTTCTCTGAGCAATTTAGTAATCAAGCGCAAAAGCTGGTCCCAAGTTGGCCGAAGGAATTAGCCGACTATACCGATCCGCAGAAGTTACAACAAAAAGCCTTAGAAGCGGGCGCAAATCAAGTGCAGCAGCAGTTACCTAATCCCATTAAAGCAGTCGCCACCGGTGAGGTTAACGCGGCTCAAAGTGCCATCATTGAGAATACAGTATTACCGACTGCAATTACTGAAACGGCAGTAAAAATGGTCACACCTGCAATTCCAGCGGTTCCAGCAGAAATAAAATCGCTGCCTGTCGTGCCAGAAGTCAAAAAGCAATAACACAGATCACCACAGTGCCTAATCAACTGGCACTGTGGTATTCACTGTCGTCTTATAAAGTGCCAATTCCCCAGTTCGACATTCTGATCCAAGCCCAGCTTCTTATGCCTGCTATTATGCTAGTGCTTATGTTGGCTCTTATACTCACTCAAAGATTAGTTGTGCTTGCTAACTCTAAGCTTCACTCCACTCTCTGAATCCCAGAACTAAACAGATAAGGCTTATTCAGCTTGCTGACGACTTAAAATCCAATACATCATTATTGAGTTACCCAACCTATAAACGGCTTGATAAAAACAAACGACAGAAATTCAAGCCAGCTATAGCAAGGACATTGATAGAAAAGGGAAATGCTAAACGAAGAAAGCGAAAGAAACCAAACTGCGAATAATGCGAAAGCAGATAGAGAGTGAAAACGATTAGTAAGGATATAGTGAAAAACCAGAAAGCAAAAAGCCTGTCCGAAGACAGGCTTTTTAACTTTTGGCTGGGGTACAAGGATTCGAACCTTGGAATGCCGAGATCAAAACCCGGTGCCTTACCACTTGGCGATACCCCAATAAACTGTGTTTAATCTTCTTTCTGAAGATTGCATTTTGATGGTACGGGAAGAGAGACTTGAACTCTCACACCTCGCGGCACCAGAACCTAAATCTGGCGTGTCTACCAATTTCACCATTCCCGCATCAAAATGTACCAAAATTGTTTGTTCAACAGCTTTGGATTTTTCTCTGATAAATCACTTTAACAGAGTTAAATATGGTAGCAATGGCGGGACTTGAACCTGCGACCCCAGCATTATGAGTGCTGTGCTCTAACCAGCTGAGCTACATTGCCATGGCTGGGGTACAAGGATTCGAACCTTGGAATGCCGAGATCAAAACCCGGTGCCTTACCACTTGGCGATACCCCAATCAACTTGGAAACTGAGAAAAAATGGCTGGGGTACAAGGATTCGAACCTTGGAATGCCGAGATCAAAACCCGGTGCCTTACCACTTGGCGATACCCCAACTAACTCTGTTTCAAACATCCGCTATCGCCGATGTTTCTAAAAATGGTACGGGAAGAGAGACTTGAACTCTCACACCTTGCGGCACCAGAACCTAAATCTGGCGTGTCTACCAATTTCACCATTCCCGCACAGCTTCGTGTTTACATCTTGAAGAGATGCTAGCAATCAATGCTAGAGTAAAATCGCCGTCTATTTTATATAAGAATATGCTTCTTAAATAAAATGGTAGCAATGGCGGGACTTGAACCTGCGACCCCAGCATTATGAGTGCTGTGCTCTAACCAGCTGAGCTACATTGCCACTTCGATATTACGCGCCCCTCTCAGCGAGGAACGGGGCGTATTATGCTTATTCGAGGTATCGAGGTCAACAGCTTTTTTTCGCTATTTCCCTTAGGTTAAGCTGTTCGGCTATTACTTCACCAAACTGAGCAACAGATGTGCTAAATAACACACTGTTACTCGTACTTAGCTTAATTTATCAAGGTTTAGGGCTTGTCTAATCCTAGTTATACGTTAAACAAGAAATGCATCACATCGCCATCTTTAACGATATAGGTTTTGCCTTCCACACGTAACTTACCGGCTTCTTTCGCGCCCGCTTCACCTTTGTGAGCGATAAAGTCATCAAATGCCATCACTTGAGCACGGATAAAACCACGTTCAAAATCGGTGTGAATCACGCCTGCCGCTTGCGGGGCACTCGCACCGACTGGCACAGTCCAAGCACGCACTTCTTTCACGCCTGCGGTGAAATAGGTTTGCAAATTCAGTAATTGATAACCAGCACGGATAACGCGATCTAAACCAGGCTCTTCGATACCCAGATCAGCCATAAACTCATCGCGATCTGAGATGTCCATTTCAGCTAATTCAGATTCAATCGCGGCGCACACAGCAACAACGATAGCGTTTTCTGTCGCTGCAATAGCGCGAACAGCGTCTAAGTGTGGGTTATTCTCAAAACCATCTTCCGCCACGTTAGCAATATACATGGTCGGCTTTAAGGTTAAGAAGTTAAGGTAAGCAACGGCTTCCAGTTCTTCTTTAGATAATTCCATTGAACGCAGCATTTTCGCTTCGTCTAAAATTGGACGCATTTTTTCTAATACTTCCACTTCAAACTTAGCGTCTTTATCACCGCCTTTAGCACGTTTTTGCTGGCGTTGAACCGCGCGCTCTAAGCTGTCTAAGTCAGCTAAGGCTAATTCAGTGTTAATCACTTCGATATCGCCAGCGGGATCAACCTTGTTAGCAACGTGAACAATATTGTCATCATCGAAACAGCGTACTACGTGACCAATGGCATCGGTTTCACGGATGTTAGCAAGGAACTTGTTACCTAAACCTTCGCCTTTAGATGCACCAGCCACAAGACCCGCGATATCCACGAATTCCATAGTGGTCGGTAATATACGTTGTGGATTCACAATCGCAGCTAACGCATCCAGACGTGGATCCGGCACAGGTACAACACCCGTGTTAGGTTCAATGGTACAAAACGGGAAGTTAGCCGCTTCGATGCCAGCCTTAGTTAACGCATTAAAAAGCGTTGATTTACCAACGTTAGGAAGACCAACAATGCCGCATTTAAAACCCATATGCTTACCTTTCTCTCGATTATTGGCTAACGAGTCACACTCATCAGCGAGGTTTAGTCGTCCTGCCCTATGGCAGCACATTACTGAATAATTAAATCACTTTATACTTGGGTCTCGCCAAAGCAAAACCTACTCCGCTTTAAAGGAGTGTAATCTGTTCATGGCTTTCACCATGTCTTGCTTAAACAAAATCTCGGTACAACGCACAGCTTCATCTATCGCCGCATCGATAAGCTCTTGCTCTTTGGCAGGTGCTTTGCCTAGTACGTAACCACTGACTTGGTTTTTATCGCCGGGATGACCGATACCTAAGCGTAAACGGTAGAAATTTTTATCGTTAGCCAGTTTAGCAATAATATCTTTCAAACCATTGTGGCCGCCATGACCGCCACCGAGCTTGAACTTAGCCACACCGGGCGGCAGATCGAGTTCATCGTGAGCAACCAGAATCTCTTCCGGCGTGATACGAAAAAAATTTGCCAAAGCACCCACCGCTTTACCGCTTAAATTCATATAAGTGGTTGGGATCAATAAGCGGACATCTTTACCGTGTAATACGGCTCTGGCGGTAAAACCAAAATACTTACTGTCGGCGACTAAAGTCACACCGCAAATTCGTGCCAGCTCTAGAACGTACCAAGCCCCCGCGTTATGGCGAGTGTGTGCATATTCAGCACCTGGATTAGCCAGACCAACTATTAATTTTATTTCGCTCATGACACTCAATATCGTTATTTCGTCGATGGCAGCCGCGCAAAGTGCCGACTGAACTGACCATACCAGCTAAAAACGCGGCATTTTAGCACTCAAACCCCAAGTCAACAAATGCCACGTCATCGCACAGGAGCAGAACACAAGGTCAGAACACAGAACAACTCAGGATTAATTAAGCCCCATTGCATATTTTAGGACGGTCTTTTTGATCGGAGAATTGATGTTTGCCAACTTTAACGCGCCATTACGCAGCAGCTTAAGCGGCAAGATATCGTTGCTAAAACCGGCGTAAAACACATCCATCGCCGTCATCATCAGCTGGTTATCGCGATAACGTTTGTGCTGATATTGGGCCAGCACTTCATTCGACCACCAGGTATTATCTTGGGTTAATGCATCCTTGATGACCGCCAAAAATGCTTCGACATCCTTAAACCCAAGGTTCACCCCTTGACCGGCGAGCGGATTGATAGTGTGGGCGGCATCTCCTAAAATCACCACGTTCTGACTATAGTAGCGCTGGGCATGGCGACGAGTGAGGCCAAAACTGCCTTTATTCTCAACGGTGAAATCGGCATCTAAGCGCGCAGGGAAATGCAAACGTATCTGTTCGGCCAACTGTTTGTTGTTAAGCTGCATTAACTGTTTTATTCGATTGGCATCGTCGTACCACACCAGCGAAGCGTTATTACCGGGCAGAGGTAATAAGGAACGCGGTCCTTTAGGCGTAAACTGTTGCCAAGTGACATCTTGCTGGCCCTGTGCGGTGTTGATATTGATCAACATCGCCGATTGAGCATAATCCCACCCTGAAATACCAATCCCCGCCCATTGGCGTACCTGCGAGTGCGCACCATCGGCACCGACCAATAACTTAGCGTTAAGTTTACGATTCGATTGTAAGTGCACACTTACACCGTCGCTATCGCGGGAAAATGCCGCCACTTTATCGGGACAATATAAAGTGATGCCGGCCAATTGCGCCATCTGTTGCCACAGGGCAAGTTGGATTAATCGGTTTTCAACTATATGACCTAAATGACTGGCGCCAATTTGTGAACTGTGGAATTGAGTGATACAGCCATCGAGCTCCCAGGTTTCTAAACCAAGGTAAGGCACATTGCGCATTTTCAGCAGTGAGTCCAAGGCGCCAAGACGCTCAAGCAAACTTTCAGAAGCCACACTGATGGCCGAGACTCGAACATCTAACGGCTGCTCGGCTTGATAAGCCTCTGGCGCAAATGATTCAATCACCGCCACTTGCAAGCCCTGCTGGGCTAATCCAATTGCCGTCGCCGCACCGACCATACCGCCGCCGACGAGAATAATATCGAACTCAGCGTCTTCAACATGAATGCCTTTAACATGAGTGACGTCTGAATGAGTCACATCAACATAAGTGACGTCTGAATGAGTTGTATCGGATGTCATCGGTGCACTTGTTTCATCAATTTGGCTCATCTTACTTACCACCTTAGTTACCACCTTTATTGCCATGTTTATTGCCATGTTTATTGCTGCCCAAGCGACGTCTTTACACTATCTATGCGCCAGCTATTTTACCCAGACAGCATTGACCAAACCTATGCAGGAAAAAGCCACTCACTTTGTATCAAAAGTATGTCTCTTAGCACTCAAACGTGAGCAAATGTTGCTATCACCCCACCTGCTCACAGTTGCTTACAAAGACAAGACTTACCCGTTTCAACACTGACTAAACTCAAGTGGCACGGGCATCATAGCCAAAATCACTTAATCGCGATTTTGTGATTTGGCTGGCGTTATCCGTGCTGAACACTCTCACTTAACTAGCACCCAGCCCTAAGCCGTATTGGACGAGTTAACAAGTGAATCCACCGTATAAATTAGCGAGGATGTCATGAAAACACTGACTCTTTTACCCATAGCCAGCCGCTTATTAATTTGCAGCGCACTTACACTAGGCACAGCATTTACATTGGGCACAGCACTCACACTAGGTATTACACCGCTAGGCCAAGCCATGGAGGCTAACTCAGCAACTGACTCTGCCGCGAGCCCAAACATTGAAACCATCACAGTGACCTATCGCGACCCGCTCGATTATGCCTTATATCAACATACCACGGAAATGTTGAGCGCATTTCGACTCGAAATTCGTGAAGACATCGGCATTCAAGCACGCAATAGCTTGATGGAAATGGCCAAAGCTCAGCATGTTAACCGTCTTAACCTCGCCCAAGTACAAGCGAGTAATAAAAACCTAGCATTTGTATGGGTATCACCCTCGGCAAAAGCCAACAGGTAAAAGTGAGGACAAAGCTGGTCAGCAGCCATAACAGCAGGTAAAATGTCGCGCTATTTTTATTGGTCATCTTAGGGCGACACAACTGATGAGTAAGAAACTCCATATCAAGACTTGGGGCTGTCAAATGAATGAGTATGACTCATCCAAGATGGCTGATCTGTTAGGCGAATACCAAGGTTATACCTTGACTGAAGAAGCGTCTGAGGCAGACATTCTCCTGCTGAACACTTGTTCAATCCGTGAAAAAGCGCAGGAAAAAGTGTTCCATCAGCTAGGACGCTGGAAGACGCTTAAAGATAAAAATCCCAATTTGATTATTGGCGTGGGCGGCTGCGTTGCTTCACAAGAAGGCAAAGCGATTAAAGACAGAGCCCAATGTGTCGACATTATTTTTGGACCACAGACATTACACCGTCTGCCCGATATGATCGAGCAAGTACGCCGTGGTGACAAAGCGGTTATCGATATCAGCTTCCCTGAAATCGAAAAATTCGATCGCCTGCCAGAGCCACGCGCCGAAGGCCCAACGGCGTTCGTGTCTATCATGGAAGGTTGCAGCAAATACTGTTCATTCTGTGTGGTTCCTTATACGCGCGGCGAAGAAGTCAGCCGTCCATCGGACGACATCATCCTTGAGATCGCCCAATTGGCGGAGCAAGGTGTGCGTGAAGTGAACCTGCTTGGCCAAAACGTCAATGCCTATCGCGGCGCAACCCACGATGACGGCATCTGTACCTTTGCTGAATTACTGCGTTTTGTGGCAGCTATCGACGGTATCGATCGTATCCGCTTTACGACCAGTCACCCGATTGAATTTACACAGGATATTATCGACGTTTATGAAGATACCCCTGAGCTAGTGAGCTTCTTACACTTGCCAGTACAATCGGGTTCTGATCGTATTCTCACGGCGATGAAACGCGGTCACATGGCGATTGAATATAAGTCAATCATCCGCCGCCTGCGTAAAGCCCGTGAAGGCATTCAAATCAGCTCAGACTTTATCATTGGCTTCCCAGGCGAAACCAAAGAAGATTTTGCCGACACCATGAAGTTGATTGAAGACATAGGTTTCGACCACAGCTTTAGCTTTATTTATAGCGCGCGTCCGGGCACGCCAGCGGCGGATTTACCTGATGATGTTGATATGGAAGAGAAAAAGCAACGTCTCGCGATTCTGCAAGACCGCATCACCCAGCAAGCCATGCGCTACAGCCGCCATATGATGGGCACAGTGCAGCGTATTCTGGTTGAAGGTCCATCGGTTAAAAATCCAATGGAACTGCGTGGCCGTACCGAGAACAACCGTGTGGTGAACTTCGAAGGTCAGCCAAAACACATTGGCACCTTTGTGGATGTCGAAATCGTCGACGTTTACACTAACTCGCTGCGCGGTAAGTTTATCCGCGGTGAAGATGAAATGGATCTACGCCGTAGCCTACGTCCATCGGATATTTTGGCTAAGCACAAACAAGATGACGAACTGGGTGTGACGCAATTTAAGCCATAAGCTTTAAATCGGCTTAAACAGTACCTATATAGAGAAGGGCGACTTAGTCGCCCTTTTGCTTTAACGCACTTTTGTTTAAGTCTACCGAGGCAATTGTTATTTTCCGTTAGCAATTATCGGCTATGGCTCGTAAACTGAAATTATCTTGCAAGGGTTTAGCGACATCAACCTTGCTTTCTTATTCGCTATTGGGAGTGCTATTTGTCCAGTAAATTAACTACCATGAATCTGTATCTCGAACCCGCAGAAACCCGCCGTTTGGCTTCACTTTGCGGTCCATTCGATGACAATATCAAACAGATTGAGCGTCGCGTTGGCGTTGAAATCGTCCGTAAAAACAATCATTTTCAGATCACCGGACTGCCACGCAATTGTTTAAGCGCCAACAACTTACTCAAAGAGCTCTATATCGAGACCCAAACGGTCAAAGGCAGCACGCCCGATCTTGAGCCTGAGCAAGTCCATATCGCCATTCAAGAAGCCATCGCCCTAGAGCAAGAAGACGCGAGCGACGACAGCAGCATTAATATCAAAACCCGCCGCGGCGTCATTAAGCCACGCAATCCAAACCAAAGCCTATATGTGGCCAATATTGTGCGCCACGACATTACCTTTGGTATTGGTCCAGCGGGAACCGGCAAAACCTACCTTGCGGTGGCAGCGGCAGTGGATGCGTTAGAACGCCAAGAAGTGCGCCGTATTTTGCTGACTCGCCCAGCGGTAGAAGCGGGTGAAAAACTTGGTTTCTTACCCGGTGATTTAAGTCAAAAGGTCGACCCTTATTTACGTCCACTCTATGACGCACTATTCGAAATGCTCGGCTTTGAAAAAGTGGAACGCTTAATTGAGAAAAACGTCATCGAAGTGGCACCGCTTGCCTATATGCGCGGCCGTACCTTGAACGATGCTTTTATTATTCTCGATGAAAGTCAAAACACCACAATCGAGCAAATGAAGATGTTCCTTACCCGTATCGGTTTTAATTCCCGCGCGGTGATCACAGGCGACATCACCCAAACCGACTTGCCTAAACATCAAAAGTCCGGCCTACGCCACGCGATTGAAGTGTTAAGCCAAGTAGAAGAAATCAGCTTTAACTTTTTCGTCTCCCAAGACGTCGTGCGCCATCCTGTGGTTGCTCGTATCGTCGAAGCCTATGAGGCATTTGATTTAAAAGAGCAAACCTTAAAGGCTAAGAAAGAAAGCCAATACCAGAAACAACAGGAAGCCGCAGCACATGAGTCTTGATTTAGCCTTAGATATTCAACATGCCACCACCTGCGACTGGTTGCCAACGGACGAGCAATTCGCCCTTTGGGTCACGACCGCGATTGGTAATAGCATGGATGAAGCTGAATTAACCATACGTATAGTCGAAAGCCGCGAGAGTCAGATGCTCAATAGCACCTACCGCGGCAAAGACAAACCGACCAATGTGTTGTCATTTCCCTTTGAGGCACCGCCAGAAATTGAACTTCCTTTACTAGGAGATCTTGTCATTTGCGCGGCAGTCGTTGAAAATGAAGCCCGTGAGCAACAAAAAACCTTAGAAGCGCACTGGGCACACATGGTTGTACATGGTTGCTTGCATCTGCTAGGGTATGATCACATCGAAGATGAAGAAGCTGAAGAGATGGAGTCGTTAGAGACCCAACTCATTGAAGGCTTAGGCTTTACTGACCCATATAAGGAACAATAGTTAGCTAAGATAATCCCTATCAAAAGCTAATGAGAAAACTATGAGTGACGATATCCCCCCGAGTACGAACGCCCACAAGAAAGGTTGGTTTGATAGAGTAAGTCAGCTATTTCAGGGCGAACCTCAAAATCGCGAAGATTTAGTCGATGTGATTGATGGTGCAGAACAGCGCGATCTGATCACTCAAGACACCCGCGAGATGATAAAAGGTGTATTAGACGTTTCTGATATGCGTGTTCGGGATATCATGATCCCAAGAGCTCAAATTGTCGCCCTCCAGATAGACAACTCGGTCGAAGAATTACTCGCCACAGTGATTGGTTCAGGTCACTCGCGCTTCCCCGTCGTTAACGAAGATAAAGACCATATCGAAGGCATTTTGCTTGCTAAAGATTTGATCCCTTACGGTTTCTCCAACAGTGATGAGCCCTTCTCACTGGACCGCGTGATCCGTCCTGCTGTGGTTGTACCCGAAAGCAAACGCGTTGATGTATTGCTAAAAGAATTTCGCTCACAGCGCTACCATATGGCGATTGTGGTCGATGAATACGGCGGTGTGTCAGGTCTGGTGACTATCGAAGATATTTTGGAAGAAATTGTCGGTGAGATTGAAGACGAATTCGACCACGATAGCACAGAAGAAACCGAGATCCGCAAAGTCGGCAACACGGTTTATATGGTTAAGGCCTTGACGCCAATTGAAGATTTCAACGAAGAATTCAATACTGAATTCAGCGATGAAGAGTTTGATACCGTCGGTGGCTTAGTCTCACACGCCTTTGGCCATCTGCCAGAACGCAACGAGAGCATCATAATTGAAGGCATTGAATTTAAAGTTATCAATGCTGACACAAGGCGTTTAATCCAACTCAGAGTTAAACTCCCCGATCCTAATACTGGCGAAGACGTAGAATAATCACTCGTGCTAAAACAAATCCGGGCTTTTGCCCAACAAAAGTCCCGACCTAGTGCTTTGAGACTCGTACTGGCATTTGCCCTTGGCGCCAGTACGGCGCTTTCATTTGCGCCCTATTCCATTTGGATAATCTATCCGTTTGCCATGGCGATTGCCCTCTGGCATAGCCGAGCGCTTGACGCTAAGGCGAGCTTTTACTATTGGTTAAGCTTTGGGTTTGGCTGTTTTGCCGTAGGGATCAGTTGGGTACATGTGAGTATGGATACCTTTGGTGGTATGCCGCTCATCGCCTCTGTTGGCTTGATGGCCTTGTTGGCTTTGTACTTAGCCTTATATCCGGCACTAACAGGTTTAGCGCTGGCTTGGTTAACTAAAACACTCTGTAAAAATGGCGAAACCACGTTTAGCCTTTGGCGTAATCTCGCCCTGTTCCCCGCCCTGTGGACCTTGACCGAATGGGCTCGTGGCTGGGTGATGACAGGTTTCCCCTGGTTATGGGCAGGTTACTCGCAAACCCAAGGGCCGCTTAAACCCCTTGCCAGTATCATAGGCGCACTCGGGTTAAGCTTTGTGCTGGCCATGCTAGCTGGTGCATTAGCCCTTTGTTTTACTAAGCGTTATAAGAGTTTACTGCTTTTATTGCCACTCAGCATTCTGGCTGTTTGGGCTGCACCTAAGGTTTCCGACATTCATCCTACGGGTGAAAATGTTAAAGTGGCACTGGTGCAAGGCAATATTCCCCAAAGCATGAAGTGGGAACCCGACGCCCTGTGGCCGACCCTTTTAAAATACATGGATTTATCCCGCGAACATTTGGATGCCGATATCATTATTTGGCCAGAAGCGGCAGTTCCCGCGCCAGAATCTATGGTGCAGGACTTTTTAGATAACGCCAATAAAGTCGCCAATCTAAACCATACCTCAATCATCACTGGCATTATTAGCCATCAAAATAATGAGTTTTATAATTCATTGATTGTGCTTGGTAATCATAATCAGAAACAACAAGCTGGCCCTGACTATGAGGGCGATGGCAGCAATCAATTTAAGAAACATCATCTGTTGCCGATTGGCGAGTTTGTGCCGTTTGAAGCGCTACTTCGCCCGATTGCGCCTTTCTTTAATTTGCCTATGTCCTCCTTTGCCAGAGGCGAATACCAGCAGCCGAATCTAAGTGCCCTAGGCCATAAAATCGCGCCCGCCATTTGTTATGAAATTGCCTTCCCCGAGCAATTACGCGACAGCGTTAATCAAGGGACAGATATACTGTTAACTGTCTCAAATGACGCTTGGTTTGGTAGTTCAAACGGCCCATTACAGCATATGGAAATCGCCCAAATGCGCGCAGTTGAATTGGGGCGCCCTCTATTGCGGGCAACCAACAACGGCGTGACAGCGGTAGTCGATGAACAGGGCAATATCACCGCATCCTTACCCCAGTTTGAAACAGGTGTACTAAGCGCAACCATTCCCTTGGTGACAGGCCAAACTTGGTTCGCAATATTAGGCCAAACACCCCTGCTACTGCTCTGTGGTTTAATCGTTCTGCTTGGTCTTGCCCGACGTTTTAAAGCGCAATAGGATAGAGACCATGCATTACCCAATCAATAAACAAGATGCGGCTGGCTTTACCTTGATTGAACTGGTTGTGGTCATTATTGTGCTTGGGATCTTGGCTGTCATTGCCGCGCCTAAATTTATCGGTTTGAGTAAAGAAGCTCGGGTACAAACCTTGAGCCAATTACAGGCCAGCGTAAAAACTGCCAACACGCTGGCCTACTCAAAAAACCAAATGCCCAGCCTGCGAAGCCAAGCCGTTGCAGGCCGCGATGATATTATTGATATCGACCTCAATGGTGATGGCACGCCCGATACCAGATTGAAATGGGGTTACCTCGATAATACCGATGTGGAAAACTGGATCACCTCAGATGATAAGCTCATCATTCAATATCAAGGCGTTGATATCACTTACATAGGTTACGATCTTAACAACAATACCTTAGTAAATGACGATCAATGCTATTTCCGCTACACCCAAGCCAGCGATGCCAACACCCCGCCGCTATATGATATCAACACCCAAGGTTGTTAGGCTGACACTCAATTAACCTGTGTTATCCCGCAAATGTCTGCGAATACATTAGGCTGATTGCGCGTTCCACGTTAAGGTGAACGATTAGACGTGGCCTTATACCAATCATAGTTACTGTTACTGTTACTGTTGCTGTTACTGTTGCTGTGCCTGCATAGCCAATAGATTGGTACCATTACCTCGTTCCTTAACCAAGGTACACATCAAGGCAACTCTATGGCACTGCTTCGCGTGCGCTACCAAACCCACGAGTTTGGCGATCTCGATATTCATGTCAGAACCCTAAGAGACAATCAGGAATTTGAAGACATCGATGGCGAAGCCGAAAAGCTCGGTATTTCCTCCGCAACTTGGCCGTTATTTGGCATAGTCTGGCCATCGAGCCAAGTGCTCTCGCACCACATGGCAGACTACAAGATTGGCAATAAGCGGATTCTTGAGGTGGGCTGCGGTATTGGGCTCGCGAGTCTAGTGCTTAACCATAGGCACGCCGATATCACAGCAACCGACTATCACCCAGAATCAGAGAATTTCCTTAAGCAAAATGTCGATTTAAATCATGGCCGGGCGATCCCGTTTGTGCGCACTGGCTGGGCAGATGCAGAAACTAATTTAGGCTTATTTGATCTGATCATTGGTAGCGATCTTTTATATGAACAAGAGCATGCCGATCTGTTATCACAATTTATAGAACAGCATGCTAAACCAGTTTGCGATGTAGTCTTAGTCGATCCCGGCCGTGGTAATCATGCCAAATTCAGTAAACGCATGGTGGCATTAGGTTACGAGCATACACAACATAAACCCATTCACACTGAATTCTTATTGGCGCCTTTCGATGGCCAAATCCTCAGTTACTGTCGTACGAACAGTTGATATTGGCTGATTAACCGAGATAGCGGTGATTTCGGTTTAATTGAGCAAAAAAAACGACGCAGAAGCGTCGTTTTAATGGAATAGGATCATTAAGGCGTTAGCGGCTCGCGGGTAAATTCCTCGTGGTCACACTCTGGGCAGTCGGGTATAGGTCCCGGAAATTCAATACTCATTTCATTGCCACAGTTAGTGCATACCATGATGCCCTGATTCACTATGTCACCACTTTGATAGTAACCATGATGCTTAAAATCTTGCGCTAGCTCATGCCATTCAACTTGGCTGCGGTCGGTGATTTCACTCAGCCAATGCCAAAGTGTATTCTCCAAAGTAATCACTGTGGGGCTATGACTCAGACTATCTGCATTTTGTTCACGCAGAAAACTCGCTATATCACGCTTTAAGAATTGTTCGACTAAAGCGAGTTCATCTTCCCCTGCCTGTTGTTTAAGGCGTAAAAACTCCTTTCCTTGAGTGACAGATTTAAATAAATTCTTTGCAGTCAGCGTGTTATCTTCTGAAAATTGAGATTTAACTTCGGCAATTAAGGCTTGATACAGTCCTAGTAACACGTTACTTCTATCATTCATAATCAATACTCCTTCATACGAACCTTTTTAATGCATCGCTTCTAGTTTATTCTATGCAGATCTTACTCGCGCTGATATGGCGTTAGATCAAATAATAGGCGGCACTGCCGGAAATAGAGTGATGCAAGAGCAATATAATCCCTCAGAAATTGAAGCCTTAGTGCAAAAGCACTGGCATGACAACAAAACCTTCGAAGTCACTGAAGACGCAAACAAAGAAAAGTTTTATTGCCTTTCGATGTTTCCGTACCCTTCTGGCAGACTCCACATGGGACACGTACGCAACTATACCATAGGTGACGTAGTTGCACGCTTTCAACGTCTTCAAGGCAAAAACGTGCTCCAGCCTATCGGTTGGGACTCATTTGGCCTGCCCGCAGAAAATGCCGCGATTAACAACAAGACAGCGCCTGCGCCATGGACCTATGAAAACATAGAATACATGAAGAACCAGCTGAAACTGCTGGGTTTTGGTTACGATTGGAGCCGTGAAATCGCCACTTGTACCCCTGAATATTATCGCTGGGAACAATGGTTCTTCACTAAGTTGTACGAGAAAGGCCTAGTCTATAAAAAGACAGCTTCAGTCAACTGGTGTCCAAACGATGAAACCGTACTGGCGAACGAGCAAGTTCAAGACGGTTGCTGCTGGCGCTGTGATACCCCTGTGGAACAAAAAGAAATTCCACAGTGGTTTATTAAGATCACTGCCTATGCAGAAGAATTGTTAAACGATATCGATACCTTAGATGGCTGGCCTGAACAGGTTAAGACCATGCAACGCAACTGGATTGGCCGTAGCGAAGGTGTAGAAATGACCTTCGGCGTCGCAGGCCACGATAAAAGCTTCGATATCTATACCACACGTCCAGATACCTTAATGGGCGTAACCTATGTGGCGATTGCCGCAGGTCATCCATTAGCTGAAATCGCCGCGCACACCAATCCTGAGCTTGCCGCCTTTATCGATGAGTGCAAAAACAGCACAACATCTGAAGCCGAACTCGCGACTATGGAAAAACGCGGTGTCGCTACAGGGCTTTTCGCCATTCATCCGATCACTGGTAAGCAAGTCCCAATTTGGGCAGCTAACTTTGTGTTGATGAACTATGGCACAGGCGCTGTGATGTCAGTTCCAGGGCACGACCAACGTGACTTTGAATTTGCGAAAAAATACGGTCTAGCAATTGAGGCTGTGATCAAGCCAGTTGATGGCGACGTCGACATTAGCGAAGCCGCATATACCGAAAAAGGCGTACTGTTTAACTCGGGAGAGTTTGACGGTTTAGACTTTGAAGCAGGCTTTAATGCCATCGCTAACAAGTTAGTCGCCGAAGGTAAAGGCAAGCGCCAAGTCAACTATCGTCTGCGCGATTGGGGTGTTTCACGTCAGCGTTACTGGGGCGCACCTATTCCTATGGTGACCTTAGCCGACGGCACTGTGATCCCAACGCCAGCAGATCAACTGCCAGTATTACTGCCAGAAGATGTGGTGATGGACGGGATTCAAAGCCCAATCAAGGCCGATAAAGAATGGGCAAAAACCCAAGTCAACGGTCAAGATGCGCTGCGCGAAACCGATACCTTCGATACCTTTATGGAATCCTCTTGGTATTACGCCCGTTACTGTAGCCCGCATGCAGACGAAATGTTAGACCCCGCTAAAGCCAACTACTGGCTACCAGTGGATCAATACATTGGCGGTATCGAACACGCTTGTATGCATTTGTTATATTTCCGCTTCTTCCACAAGTTGCTGCGGGATGCGGGTCTGGTTAACTCTAACGAGCCAGCCAAACAATTGCTGACCCAAGGCATGGTGTTGGCCGATGCTTTCTACTACATCAACGAAAAAGGCGCCCGTGTATGGGTTTCTCCTTTAGATGTAGCGACCACAGAAAAAGACGACAAGGGCCGCATTACTAAGGCTATCGACAAAGACGGCAATGAGCTGGTTTATACCGGCATGAGCAAGATGTCTAAGTCGAAAAACAACGGTATCGATCCTCAAGTTATGGTCGAAAAATACGGCGCCGATACGGTTCGCCTATTTATGATGTTCGCCTCACCACCAGAATTAACTCTGGAATGGCAAGAGTCTGGCGTTGAAGGCGCACATCGCTTCATTAAACGTCTGTGGAAACTGGCAAACGAGCATGTGAACCAAGATAACAGCGAAGCCTTAGATGTCAGCACGTTAACAAGTGACCAAAAAGCGCTGCGCCGTGAAGTCCACAAGACTATTGCTAAAGTGACCGACGATATCGGCCGCCGTCAGATGTTCAACACTGCGGTTGCCGCCGTGATGGAACTGATGAACCATCTGCAAAAAGCGCCACAAACCACAGGTCAAGACAACGCCATTATCGGCGAAGCCTTATCCGCCATAGTACGTTTGCTGTACCCTATCATTCCGCATGTGAGCTTTAACCTGTGGAACGAGTTAGGCAACAGCAGCAACATCGAAGACAGCCAATGGCCAGTCGTTGATGAAGCGGCGCTCGTTGAAGACAGCAAACTCATCGTTGTGCAAGTTAACGGTAAAGTTCGCGCAAAAATCACAGTGGCCGCCGATGCTGATAAAGAATCAGTAGAAGCCTTAGGTATGGGTGATGAGCACGTGATCAAATACCTAGACGGCCTGACGGTGCGTAAAGTGATCTATGTGCCGGGCAAACTGCTTAGCATAGTTGCTAACTAACGGCTGCTAATAACTCGCTATACTCAAAGCTATTGAAGTTGCAGCATAGCTGCAACTTCAAGTCCGCAGGGTATACCACGAATAGGAAACCGCGAAATCTATGCTAATCAAACGCATATGCTTCGCAATCATGGCACTAGTGATTATGACTAGCGCCGGTTGCGGTTTTAAGCTTCAACGCAGTTATCAAATCCCCGATGTCCTCAATCATTTAAGTTTGAGCAGCGCGGATGAATACAGCGAACTCACCCGTTTAGTACGTGAACGCCTGCGCTTGAACAATATCCAAGTTGTCGACGCCGCCGATGACGTTCCAGTATTAAGGTTAATCACCGACTCTCTAGAACGCTCGACCTTATCTTTGTATCCCACGGGTAACGTCGCCGAGTATGAGCTGATTTATTTAGTCGAATTTGCTGTGGCATTGCCGGGCAAAGAAGCCCAGCCTTTCAAGGTTGAAATTCGCCGTGACTACTTAGACGATCCCCGTACCGCATTAGCAAAGAGTCGTGAAATGGAATTGCTGACGAAGGAAATGCGTATCCAAGCTGCGGATCGTATTCTGCAAGCGATGGCCAGTACTGAGGTGAATTAATGCGGGCCATCAATTCAATGCGGATAATCGACTAAATGAGAGTCTATCCCGATCAACTCTCCCGCCACCTTAACCAATTATTTCCTTGTTATCTGATTTTTGGTGATGATCCTTGGTTGATTGAAACCACCAAAGATCAGATCCGCCAATTCGCCAAGCGTCAGGGATTCGATGAAAAAGTCCAACTCATTCAAGAGACGGGCTTTAATTGGAACGACCTGACTCAGGAATGGCAGGCCATGAGCCTGTTTTCCAGTAAACGCTTAATTGAGCTAACGCTTCCCCAAGCTAAGCCCGGAGCCGAAGGTTCTAGCACACTGCAAGCCCTATTGCAGACGCCCAATCCCGATATGCTGTTGATTATCGAAGGGCCAAAGCTCGCCACAGAGCAAACCAACAGTAAATGGTTTAAGACCTTAGATGCCCATGGCATGTATCTGCCCTGCGCCACGCCTGAGGGCGATCAGTTTATGCGCTGGCTCGATGGCCGCATCAAGCACTTTAAGCTCAATCTGCAGCCGGATGCGCGTGCTATGCTGCATTCGCTGTATGAAGGCAATTTACTGGCTGCCGATCAAGCCATGCAGTTGCTGCAACTCCTAAGCCCAACAAATCCCGTCAGTGCCGATGAACTGAGCCACTATTTTGAAGATCAATCGCGCTTCACTGTATTTCAACTCACGGATGCATTACTGAATAATAAACAGGATAGCGCGCAGCACATGCTGGCCCAGCTCAATGGCGAAGGCACAGCCTTACCTATCCTGCTGTGGGCCTTGTTTAAAGAGCTCGGCTTGTTATTCAATTTAAAATGCGAGCAAGCCCAAGGCGTTGCACTGAGTGCACTCTGGGGTAAGCATCGTATTTGGGATAAGCGTAAGCCACTGTATCAAGCGGCGCTGCAACGACTTAGCCTTGAACAACTCGAACATATGCTCGCCCTCGCTTCGAAACTTGAGCTCAATTTAAAGCAGCAGGGTAAAGAGGATTGGACTGGGCTGAGCCACCTGTGTCTGTTATTTGATCCTCGAGCCCATCGGCATCTGGCACATATAGCCATAGACTAATCATAGGTTAACCAAAGATTTGATATGCGCATTGGTATTTTAGGCGGCACCTTCGACCCGATACACTATGGTCATATCCGTCCGGCGATTGAAGTGAAACACGCATTAGCCTTGGATAAAATCCTGCTAATGCCGAACCATATTCCGCCCCATAAACAGCAGCCCAACTTAACCACAGCGCAGCGGCTTAACATGGTTGCCGATGTCTGCTCGCAACTGGATGGCTTTGAGCTATGCGATATCGAGGCAAAACGCGACACGCCTTCCTACACAGTTATCACCCTTGAGCAACTGAAAGCCTTACATCCTAAAGACGAACTGTTTTTTATCATGGGGATGGACTCTTTCATCCAATTACAAAGCTGGCATGAGTGGCAACGCTTGTTCGACTTTGCACAACTCGTTGTCTGCCAGCGTCCGGGCTGGCAGCTCGATGCCGAGCATCCTATGCAGCAAATATTAACGGCCCGCAGTCAAGCGCCCCAAGAAACACAAGAAGAGCATGCTAAAAGTACCCATAAAAACAGTGGGCAGATTTTCCCTGTGACAATTACGCCACAGGATATTTCCTCGACTCACATTCGTGAACAACTAGCAAAAGGCGAAATCCCCGCCGATTTACTCATGCCCGTCACGCTAGATTACATCCAAAATCAACGACTTTACTTACCTTAGCTCGAAACGTAAGCAGATATCGCCCACTCAACTGCCAATGGCAATGTATTCCGGCAAGCAACACTGGTATACTACCGCGCTATTTAAAATTAATGAGGTACGCCAGCGTGCAGAGCGCGGAATTAAAACAGTTTGTTGTCGACAAGATCGACGACTTAAAAGCCAGAGACGTTGTTGTTCTGGATGTCAGCAAGCAATCTAACATCACTGACTACATGGTCATATGTTCAGGTACATCAAAGACTCACGTTAAAGCTATCGCTGAAAACCTTGTGGTTGAAGCGAAGCAAGCCGGTATTCCACCTTTAGGTGTTGAAGGCCGCGAAAGCAGCGAATGGGTTCTTGTGGACATGGGCGATGTGATCCTGCACGTTATGCAAGATCAAACCCGTGATTTCTACCAGCTTGAAAAGCTCTGGTCAGAAAAGCAAGACTGATGAAGTTACAGCTCATCGCAGTAGGAACACGGATGCCCGATTGGGTTACCCGTGGTTTCGAAGAATACCAGCGCCGTTTTCCCCGTGATATGGCGCTGGAGCTTATCGAAATACCCGCTGGAAAGCGGGGGAAAAATGCCGACATTGTCCGGATCCTTCAAAAAGAAGGCGAACAAATGTTGGCGGCCATTCCCAAAGGCAATCATATTGTTAGCTTAGATCTCCCCGGAAAAAACTGGACGACCCCCGAGCTTGCAACCGCGTTGACTAAATGGCAACTCGATGGTCGCGACGTCAGTTTACTGATCGGCGGACCTGAAGGATTAGCGCCAGCTTGCAAAGAAGCGGCAAACCAAAGTTGGTGCCTATCGGCATTAACCTTACCTCATCCCTTAGTTAGGGTTGTGGTCGCCGAAAGTTTGTACCGCGCGTGGAGCGTGAACACGAATCACCCCTACCATAGAGAATAGCGGGATCTTGATGTTAACGAGTGTCAACCACCCGTCATGGGATCAGCCGGAGATAGCATAAGTGTCGCCAAAAAAGCGGATAACAATGCATGATCACGCCGCCGAGGCGTCTCTTTTTAAGCGCCGAGCGCTATTCACTTTTTTTTGCGTTTTCGCCCTATTAAGCGTATTAGTCACCAACCTTTATCATTTACAGGTTGAATCCTATAAGGATTATGCAACTCGCTCGAATGATAATCGCATTCGTGTTGTTCCCATTGCTCCTAGTCGCGGCCTCATTTACGATCGTAACGGCGTGCTGTTAGCCGAAAACTTACCCTTCTATTCCCTCGATCTGGTTCCTGAAAAAATCAGTAACATGTCAGAGACCTTAGATGAGCTCGGCAAGTTAATTGAGATCAGTGAAGATGAACGCGAAACCTTTACCGAAGCGCTGAAATTTCATCGCCGCTTCAAACCACTGACGCTCAAAAACCAGCTCACCGAAGAGCAAGTGGCGATTTTCAGTGTTAACCAACATAAATTTCCAGGCATTTCCGTCGAAGCGGGTCTGAAGCGTAATTATCCCTACGGCGCGCAAATCACCCATGTGCTGGGTTATGTTGGCAAAATTAACACCCGAGACAGAGCCCAGTTAGAGCGCAGCGATCTGTGGAAAAACTATGCGGCCACCAAGGACATTGGTAAGCAAGGCATTGAAAAGTTTTATGAGTCCCTACTGCATGGCAAACCGGGTCACTTAGAAGAAGAAGTGAACAACCGCGGCCGCGCAATTCGTACCTTAAAAATAGTACCGCCAGAGCCGGGACAAGATATTTACCTGACCTTAGATCTCAAGCTGCAACAAAAAGCGGTTGAGCTACTCACAGGTTTGCGTGGTTCTATTGTCGCAATCGATCCCCGTGATGGTGGGGTTTTAGCTATGGTCTCGAGTCCAAGCTATGATCCAAACCAATTTGTGCAAGGGATTAATAACAAAGATTACAGCGCCTTGCTCAATGATAAATCACGACCTTTGATCAACCGTGCAACCCAAGGCCAATATGCGCCAGCATCAACCATCAAGCCACATCTTGGACTTTTAGGGCTTGATGAAAAAGTCATTACCGAGAGCACCCGCGTATGGGACCCAGGTTTTTGGCAGATTCCTGGTGTTGAACGTAAGTACCGCGACTGGAAACGCTGGGGACACGGCTGGGTTAACGTCTACAGTGCCATTACTGAATCCTGTGATACCTTCTTCTACGAACTCGCCTATAAAGTCGGTGTCGACCATATTGCTCGCTTTATGGAACAATTTGGTTTTGGTCAAAATACTGGTATCGATATCTTTGAAGAATCAGCTGGCAACATGCCATCCAAAGAATGGAAACGCTTGAAATACAATCAAGCTTGGTACATAGGTGACACCATTTCCGTCGGCATCGGCCAAGGCTATTGGACGGCAACCCCATTACAATTGGCGAATGCAGTAGGCATTATGGCGAATAAGGGCCGTCGTTTCCCGCCGCATCTGCTGAAGTCCATTAAAGACAATACTGCCAAAATTGACTCTCCGATTAATGAGTTACCACCAATCGAACTTAAAAATCCCCGTAACTGGAATATCATTAACGAAGCGATGCGCCAGACGGCACATAAGTCACGTTTCACTGATGCCACTTACACAGCCGCAATGAAAACCGGCACGGCGCAGGTCATTGGCGTGGCCGAAAATACCAAATATGATGCAAATAAAATTGCCGAACATTTCCGCGATAATGCCTTAGTTGTGGCCTATGCGCCCTTCGAAGATCCTAAAATCGTCCTCGCCGTCGTGATGGAAAACGCAGGATGGGGTGGCGCAAATGCTGGCCCAGTCGCCCGCGCCATGCTCGATGAATATATGCTTAGAGATACTTGGAAACCGCAGCCATGAGTAGCCATAGCCAATATCAAAACATCTGGCAACGCTTGCACATAGACTTGCCATTATTGCTCGGCCTATTGGCTGTCATGGGCTTTGGCCTGTTCGTCATCTATTCTGCCAGCGGCGAAGATTTAGAGATGATGGAGCGGCAGCTATTCCGTATGGTGTTGTCGCTCGGCATTATGTTCACTATGGCTCAGATCAATCCTGAGGCGCTTAAACGCTGGGCCCTACCCATTTATCTGGCGGGGATTGTCTTGCTGCTCGGGGTACATTTTTTCGGTGAAATTAACAAAGGCGCACAACGCTGGTTGAACTTAGGCTTTATGGAGTTTCAACCCTCAGAACTGATTAAGCTTGCCTTCCCCATCACAATGGCTTGGTATATCAGTAAGTTCCCTCTGCCGCCGAAGAAACGCTATCTTGCTGGTGCTGCTGTAATCTTACTGGTGCCGACTCTGCTTATCGCGAAACAACCCGACCTCGGAACCTCGATTCTGGTGGCCGCATCGGGGATTTTCGTGTTGTTTTTATCGGGCATGAGTTGGATCATTGTCGGCGGTTTTATCGCGGCAGTACTCGCCTTCCTGCCTATTCTTTGGTATTTCTTGATGCACGATTACCAAAGAACGCGGGTATTAACCTTACTCGATCCTGAGCAAGATCCATTGGGGGCGGGTTATCACATTATTCAGTCGAAAATCGCGATTGGCTCCGGCGGACTTTGGGGCAAAGGCTGGCTCGACGGTACACAATCGCAACTTGAATTTATCCCCGAGCGCCATACCGATTTTATCTTTGCGGTGATCGGTGAAGAATTTGGCTTAATTGGCAGTATCTTACTGTTAATTATGTATCTCTATATTATTGGCCGCGGCTTAGTCATCGCTTCACGCGCCCAAACCAGTTTCGCTCGACTACTGGCCGGTAGTATCACGCTAACTTTTTTCGTTTATGTTTTTGTGAATATTGGCATGGTTTCAGGTATCCTGCCCGTGGTAGGTGTACCACTGCCCCTTGTCAGTTATGGTGGAACCTCCATGCTGACATTGATGACAGGGTTTGGCATTCTTATGAGCATTCATACCCATAGACGTTTCGTAGATAGATAATTTTTAGGGACTTTTCATGCCTACTCTCCGAGCTTTTTTAGCTCCACTCGGTTTACTGTGTTTTAGTTCATTGTTAGTCGCCTGTACCACGGCGAACGAACCGACACCCGCGCAGGCACCCGTTCCAAGCACGCCAGTGGCGCCGGCCGCTGAAGTCGCGCCCACAATTCCCGCAGAACTCAAAGAAGAGTTTATCCAAGCTCAAGTAAAACAAGGTTTTACTCGTGCAGAAGTGCTCGCTTTTCTCGACAAGGCAAAATACAACCAAGGGGTTATCGATGCAATGACCCGCCCATGGGAAGCAAAACCTTGGCATGTGTATTATCCCATCTTCTTAACCGAGAAACGCCTCGACGCTGGTCTCGCCTTTTGGAAAAAACACGAGAAAACCATCGCGAAAGCCGCGGCTAAGTACAACGTTGACCCACAGATTATTGTCGCCATTATCGGCATTGAAACCTTCTACGGCCAATACACGGGTAATTATCCTGTGATTGATGCCCTCTATACCTTAGGGTTTCACTATCCGCCGCGCGCCACCTTTTTCCGTAAGGAATTTGGCGAGTTAATGAAGTTAGTGAAAGAAGAACATTTAGATATCGATACCCTCAAGGGCTCCTACGCGGGTGCTATGGGTTATGGGCAGTTTATTCCCTCAAGTTACCGCCATTACGCGGTTGATTTCGATGGCAGCGGCAATCGCGATCTATTACAAAGTCCAGAGGATGCTATCGGCAGTGTGGCCAATTATTTCCATGAACACGGTTGGCAAGCCAATGCGCCGGTCGCTTTACCGTTAGCCAATAACAGCAAAGCAGCACCTAAAGCGAAAGTGTGGGCAGGTGAAAAGCTGAACTATAAAGTTGCAGATATTTTAACGCCGACCTTAGCCCTCGCCGATGCGCGGGACTTAGATGTTTCGCAAAAAGCCTTATTGATTGAGCTAGAACAAGCCGATCACAGTGAATACTGGCTTGGCTTAAATAACTTTTATGTGATCACTCGCTATAATCGTAGCCCTTTGTATTCAATGGCCGTTTATCAATTTAGCCAACAATTAAAAGAACAGCATGCCTCTAAAAAATAATCTTTTACAGCTTGCCGCCTTAGTTATGTGCTTCGCCCTTGCGGCGTGTTCTTCGAGCCCAAACAACGCCAGCAAGAAAAATATGGACCCGAACAAGGGCCGTTATTCGCTGAAGAATGACAAGCTGCCACTGAACCCACCGAATGTGGATAATGTGCCGAACGCGACGCCTAAGTACGAGCCCTATAGCCGCCGTGGCAACAAACCTTATACGGTTTACGGTGAGTCCTATACTGTGATGAACACGGGCCAAGGCTTTAGTGAAACTGGCCGCGCCTCTTGGTATGGTGAAAAATTCCATGGCTACGAGACCTCTAATGGCGAGCCCTATGACATGTATTCTATGTCTGGCGCCCATAAGACACTGCCACTGCCGAGTTACGCTCGGATCACTAACTTAGAGAACAATAAGCAAGTGATCATTCGCATCAACGATCGTGGGCCATTCCACTCAGATCGCATTCTCGATGTCTCCTACGCCGCCGCCTATAAACTCGGCATGCTCGGCAAAGGTACGGCGCGGATCAAACTGGATGTGGTTTATATTGGCAGTGTTGCGGCCACTAATTCGGCCGTAGCCAGCGCTCAAGATACGGGTAATCATTACATTCAGTTAGTGGCCTCCAAAGATAAAGCCAAACTCAATGCCATGGCGAAGAATCTTGAACAGAAATATCAGGTCAAGACCCGTGTACAAGCGGCAAACAATATGTTTAGACTACAGCTCGGCCCCATAGGTCAGCCTGAGTTAGCCGACAAGCTGCTCAATAACGTCAAGCAAAATGGGTTTCCTGAGGGCTATATCGTCCATGAATAATGACCGTTTGCTCTGATCAGAATTGATTTAAAAATAGAGATGAAGGAACCTTCACTAAAACCCACTGTCGGAAAGTGGTACACTGTTGAAGATCTTCTCGAATCCTTTCCATTTCATACAACTAAAAGACGTGCCAAGTTAATGATGAATTTTGTAAAAAGTCCCATTAAAACATTGCTGCTAATTTCCAGTGTCTCTCTCCCCGTTTATGCTGCGCAGCCTATTATTACACCTGATGCACCTTCAGTAGCCGCCAAAGCGTTCGTATTGATGGATTATAATTCGGGCCAGATTATCGCTGAAAGTAACGCTTACGAAAGCCTTAACCCAGCCAGTCTAACTAAGATGATGACCAGTTACGTGATCGGTCAAGAAATCAAAGCGGGCAATGTCTCCGTTGATGATGATGTGACTATCAGTAAAAATGCTTGGTCTAAAAACTTCTCTGACTCTTCTAAGATGTTCATTGAAGTCGGCACTACGGTTAAAGTGGGCGATCTAAACCGCGGTATCATTATTCAATCGGGTAACGATGCATGTGTGGCCATGGCCGAACACATAGCCGGTACTGAAGGCGCCTTCGTTGACATGATGAATTCATGGGCCAAACAACTTGGAATGCGTGATAGCTACTTCGAAAACTCCCACGGTTTGGATGCAGAAAATCACAAATCTACCGCCTATGATATGGCATTACTGGGCGCCGCGTTAATTCGCGACGTACCAGAAGAATACCGCGTCTACAGCGAGAAATTCTATACCTTCAATGGTATCAAACAATACAACCGTAATGGCTTATTGTGGGATAACAGCATGAACGTGGACGGCATTAAAACCGGCCACACCTCAGGTGCAGGCTACAACTTAGTGGCATCGGCCACCAAAGACGGCATGCGCTTAATTTCAGTGGTAATGGGCACGCAAAGTGAATCAGCCCGTAAAGCTGAAAGTAAGAAATTACTGACCTATGGCTTCCGCTTTTTCGAAACGGTAACCCCCTATAAAGCTGGCGACAGCTTTATTACTCAGCCGATTTGGTACGGTGACAAGAGCACGGTTGATTTAGGCGTAGCAACTGATACTCCTATCACTATTAGCCGTGGCCGTGGTAAAGACTTAAAAGCCAACTTCGAACTGACTAAACCATTAGATGCTCCTTTGAAGAAAGGCGAAACGGTTGGCCGTCTATTCTTCCAACTTGACGGTAAAGATATTGCCCAGTTCCCACTGGTGACATTGCAAGAAGTCAACGAAGGCAGCTGGTTTAGTAAATTAGTTGATTACTTTAAACAACTGTTTTCTGGTTGGTTTAGCTAAGCTAAACCATATAAATAAAGCCACCTCAGGGTGGCTTTATTTTTTTGGCTGCCGCCGCCCTTGAATCGGGTATAATAACCACCATATAGACTTCATTGAAACAGCTAAGAGTACTGATTATGTTAGGCACTAAATTTGATGAACTGATGGATTTCCCCTGCGCATTTCCTTTCAAGGTCGTCGGCGAAGCCCATGAAACGCTAACTGACAAAGTCGTGGCTGTGGTCCAAAAACATGCACCAGGTGATTATTCGCCATCGACCAAAACATCGAGCAAAGGTAGCTATCACTCCATTACTATCCGCGTGACTGTGACCAGCAAAGACCATATCGAAATTTTGTACACAGAACTTGCCGCCATAGAAGGCGTACGCCGCGTACTATAAATATTCCTCAAGGCCATGAAATGTGATCTGTCTTACATTTATGGTCAAGAGGCGTATAATAGCGCCACTCAATTCTAAGGGGAGAGGTTGCCCTTGCAAGACACGACTTTGCACATTCGACATCTTGGAAAACAAGATTACGAATCAGTGTGGCATGCGATGCAGCATTACACGGATACGCGCGACAGCGAAAGCCATGATGAACTGTGGATTGTCGAGCATCCGCCCGTGTTTACCCAAGGCCAAGCCGGCAAGAGCGAGCATATTTTAAATGCTGGCGATATTCCGGTTATCCAAGTGGACCGCGGCGGTCAAGTCACTTACCACGGCCCAGGTCAACTAGTGGTATATCCTCTTCTCGATATAAAACGTAGTAAAGTCGGCGTACGTCAACTCGTCACCCATATAGAGCAAAGCATTGTCGATATGCTCGCCAAGTATGGCATTAACGCTTATGCCAAGGCCGATGCGCCGGGCGTATATGTGGATGAACGCAAAATCGCCTCCCTAGGATTACGCATTCGTAAAGGCTGTTCATTCCATGGATTAGCCCTCAATGTCGACATGGATCTGGCGCCATTTCGCCGCATCAACCCTTGTGGTTATGCCGGTCTTGAAATGGTGCAATGCAAAGCGCTTGGCGGACCACAAACCGTGATTGAAGCGGGCGAGCAACTCACCATTACTTTTAGCCAATTACTGGGCTATCAACACCTAGTTCATCATCAAGGATTAGCAGCGTCATGAATAGGCCTGAACGTTTACAACCCGGAGTCAAATTAAGAGATGCCGATAAAGTGTCTCGTATTCCGGTCAAAATCGTCCCCTCAGAGCGCGACACTATGTTGCGTAAACCCGATTGGTTACGGGTTAAACTGCCGGCATCGAATCAACGCATTTTAGATATCAAGCAAGCGCTGCGTAAAAATGGCCTGCACTCGGTCTGTGAAGAGGCTTCTTGCCCTAACCTCGCGGAATGCTTTAACCACGGCACTGCGACCTTTATGATTTTGGGTGCGATTTGTACCCGTCGTTGCCCATTCTGCGACGTAGCCCATGGTCGTCCGCTTAAGCCTGACGCCGAAGAGCCGGTTAAATTAGCGCAAACAATCCGCGATATGAAGCTGAAATACGTGGTCATTACCTCGGTAGATCGTGATGATTTACGTGATGGTGGCGCCCAGCATTTTGCCGATTGTATCCGCGAAATTCGTAAACTGAATCCAGATATCAAGATCGAAACCTTAGTGCCTGATTTCCGTGGTCGTATCGATGCCGCCTTAGATATTTTATCGACTGAGCCGCCTGATGTGTTCAACCACAACTTAGAAACAGCGCCAATGCATTATCGTAAAGCGCGCCCGGGTGCAAATTACCAATGGTCGCTCGATCTGCTCAAACGCTTTAAAGAACGTCATCCAAATGTGCCGACTAAATCTGGCCTGATGATGGGACTGGGTGAAACCAATGAAGAAATCGCCCAAGTGCTACGTGACCTGCGTGAGCACAAGGTTGAAATGCTGACCTTAGGCCAATACCTACAACCGTCTAAGTTCCACTTGCCGGTTGAACGTTATGTGCCACCAGCAGAATTTGACGAGCTTAAAGCCTTAGCCGATGAGTTAGGTTTTACCCATGCAGCCTGTGGCCCATTAGTGCGCTCAAGCTACCATGCGGACCTGCAAGCCCAAGGTAAAGAAGTGAAATAACCTTCTTGCTTAGATGTAGAGCTCAAGTGATGTAGAGCTCAAGTGATGTAGAGTTCAGGGTGATTAAAATAAAAAAACAGCGCTTAAGCGCTGTTTTTTTTATGAAATGTTTTATAGCTGTTGTTTATAACCACTACTCAACTAGCCATCGTTTTACAACATGAACGCTAATGCTCAGCTTATTCTTGGATTATCGCTAAATCCATCAAGATAGCGTCTTCTTTACCGCCTGCTATTGGGTAGTAACCTTTGCGACGTCCCGACTCAATAAAGCCAGCCTTTTGATATAAAGCACGGGCGGCAAGATTGGATTCTCGCACTTCTAGCATAAGCACCACGGCGCCCGAAGCCTTGGCCGAAACTACCACAGCCTTAAGTAATAATTTGCCGTAACCTTTGCCCTGCTGGCTTGGTAATAGGCAAATATCCAACAAAGTCACTTCATCGACTATCTGCTGCACTATCGCAAAGCCTAAAAGACCATCGACCGAATCCGAAACTGAATCTGCGTTAGGTTTCGCCTGCTTTAAACCTAGAACTCGGTATAAATGCCCGAAACAATCAGCAAGATTGCCCTCACTCATGGGGTGGCTATGGGCCATAGATTCAAGCTGCGCCATTTGAGGAACATCTTTAAGCGTGAGTGCCACAAGCTCAACAGGCAAACCTGCTGTCAATTGTGCTGCGAAGGGTGTTGTGAATAGACTATCTACTGGTGGGATGTTCAACGCTGGTATTCCAAAGTATTGATTATTAATGATATTTACGAGTAAAGATCAAGACTTGCTTGGAGCTTGGCCACTCACTTGCTCGCGCCATTGGTAAATCTGCTGCCAGAGCGCGCTTTTCGCCTGCCAACCTACTAATAAATCGGCTAAGGGTTCAGATACTAACCATGCGGTGCGTGGCCTCACTTTATGGCGTCGCAAATCCCAGACAATCTGTTTACCCGTATGGGGCTCACAGTCAAAATCACATTCTTCGCGTTTGACGTCGATAAGCTTTAGCACAGCGTCGATAAGCGGTTCAGCCTCGGGTAACTCACCGTTTTCATCCCAAATCACTAAATAAGGTTTCACCTTAGTGTCGCGCACTCGCCAAGTTGTCACATTCATGGCGGTTAAATAGGCTGATTTATTCATTAGGGTCAGTTTTATTCAATTCAAGTATCGACTCACAATATGCCGCTAGGATAGCAGTTCTGCCTAGGCATTGTTACTGCCACGCGGTTAATGGAGCTGATATCAAGCCGATTAATGGCTGCACCATTACGGCGTTTAACGCAGGAATGTTCAATCGGATTTATAGATGTATAAAATCTAATTTACTCATTTTACATTTAATATCAGAAGATTAGACTGAACACACTCAGTAAGACAATAGCAGGAGAACGCCATGATAAACATAGGTATCAATCAAGCCAACAGAGAAGAAATCGCCGCTGGCCTCAACCAACTCTTGGCCGACAGCTACAGCCTGTATCTGAAAACCCACAGCTTTCACTGGAATGTTACCGGCCCCATGTTCACTAGCCTGCATTTGCTATTTGAACAGCAGTATACCGAGCTTGCACTTGCGGTTGACCTTATCGCAGAGCGGGTGCGTGCACTAGGCGCCAGAGCGCTAGGGTCCTATTCGGCCTATGCCGCGCTGACCGAGATTAAAGAAGATCAGGGCGTCACCAAAGCCGAAACCATGATCCGCGAACTGTTAAACGATCAAGAGTTAGTGATCCGTAATGCCAGAGCCCTGTATCCACTGGTGAATCAAGCCAATGACGAAGCGACTGCGGATCTGCTTACCCAACGTATCCAGCTGCATGAGAAAAATGCCTGGATGCTACGCAGCTTATTAACGGAATAATTCGCTAGCCGTATTATTTCGCTAACCAAAACAAAAAAGTCGCCAAGCGGTTACGCTTGGCGACTTTTCCTTTAAAGCGATATCACTCAAGTTTAGAAGTGCTTAGATTTAGAGGCACTTAAATTAGAGGAACTTAAATTTAGAGGTACTTAATCCAAGCCTGAGTGCTGTGTTTTTTATACTCGCTAAATCGCTTAACGGGATAATACAGCGCGATGACTAACACGCCCGCGATAAACCAAACCCATGTTGCTCACGCCAAAGTACTCACCATGGTTTGCGCCAAAGATGAATTTCGCTAAGCGATAAAGCAGTAACAGAACGTACAAATGTAAGATATAGAAGAACATAGGGACTGAGCCAAACACAGACAACCCATGGCCGACTCGCGCTAATCTCTCACTACCACTCTCGCCCGCTTTTCCTGCTGATGAAAAGTGTCGCTCAAACACCACCAAGCAGAAAAACATGCCGCCTAAGGTCACCAGTAAAAAGCTTAATGATGGTGGGTATTTGGTTAAGTTGAATACCGACATCAAGGTTTCACCCAGGTGTGCCCCCGCCTGCCAAGGCAAGGTTTCGCCATAGAGGTTAAACCCGCGTAGCACAGCAAAAAGTCCCCAACAGCTTATCCCTAACCTCAGCAGTGTTTGCTGGCGCTGCGAGGCTTCAAGCAGATTACTATTCAGTTTTTGACTGAAAATAGGCCCAGCCACATAACCCAGTAAAATCACGCCCATCCAAGGCAGCGCAGGATAACTCACTTTGATCTTAAGCGCCCCTTCACTGACAAGATATCCGCGGTCGTGAAATATGGTCCACAGGCTATAAGCCCACTCATTGGGTTGAAAATGAATTGGCGTCAACAGATTATGACCAAAGACAATCGCGAAACCTAAAACAGCCATCCAAGATCTAGGCAGATTTATCAGCGCCGCCAGCGTTAACATGCTCAGGCCGATCACCCAAATGACCTGCAACCAAAGCGTATGGTAGTTACCCATCCAAGAGATGTTGATCACTAAGATTTCGAGCGCGATTAAAAATAAGCCACGTTTAATCAAAAACGCCCGCGCTGAACGCGGCTGTCCATGACTGCGATTGGCATAAAGCCATGCAGAAACCCCTGTTAAAAACACAAACACTGGCGCACAAAAATGCGCGGCAAAGCGGCTTAGAAACAGTCCCCAAGAGGTCGAACTCAAATCCATGGGATCGCTCACCTGCATATGCAGGAAAAACCTTTCCCGCACATGGTCGAGCAGCATGATAAGCATCACTAGGCCGCGCATCATATCGATACTATTGATACGACTCTTGATACCAGTTCGGACGATAGCTGGAGTCGATTCTTGCTCGGCAAAACCTGACGGTAATTCAGGACTTGTGTTTATATTCGAGCAGATATTAGAACTGATATTAAAACGGCTAATGTTAGAACTCATAGCTGACACTCACTTTAATGCTACGTGGCTCACCCGGTACCGCCCAAAGTGCCGAATAACTGCTGGCGATATAGTGCTCATCCAATAAGTTGTCCAGATTGACGCCAAGGATGACGTTGTCGCTCAGGTGAGTATTCATAAACACTCCAAGCAACTGATACGACGGTAACTGGAAACTTGGCTCGGCAGAATCACCCAGACGTGAATCCACATAACGCCAACTCATGCCTAAATGTCCATCGATAGAAAACGCATTCAGATCCCGCTTCAGCATCACACTCGCGGTATGTTTGGGCACATTCACCAATGGACTGCCTGCAGGGATAAGCACGCCCCAGTCGGGATTCAAGCTGTCGTTGGCTGTGCGGGTATTCAAATAGGCGTAGGATAATTTGGCCTGCAAATCCTCCGTCAGCTCGGCAACTAAATCGAGTTCAACCCCGCTACTTTTGGCTTTACCTAAGGTGGCAGAAAAACCAACATTGATAGGATCTGAGGTCAAAATATTGCTCTTTTGCGCATCGAACACGGCTAAACTACCGTTTATAGGAAGATCGTTTAGCCAAGTACCATTAAACTTTATTCCTAGTTCAACCGATTTGCTCTCTTCGGCTTCGAAGGGTTTACCCGCAAAGTCGGTTCCCGAAAGCGGTAAAAAGCCTTCAGAATAAGAACTATAGAAACTTAGGGCATCGGACCATAAATACACCAGACCCACCTTGGGGCTAACCCTACTATCGGTTTGCTCTGATAGCGTGTCTTTCGCGACTTCACTGATATCCTGCTGATAACTATCGAACCTTAACCCAAGATGCAGCTTCCACTTTTCAGTGAGATCCATTTGATCTTGCAGGTAAGTTCCCCACGCCTTTTGAGTTTCGTTATTCTCATACAGCAAACTCACCTCTGGCTGAGGCCCGCCGTATTGAGGCGCATAAATATCGATGGCATATTCACCTTTTTTGCCTCGATAGCGATACAACCCCGTCTTTAAACTGTAGTGATAAGCATCGGCGCCGAGCAGCAAATTGTGGCGAATAAAACCGGCATCCATATGGCCACTTAACTCTAGGCGTAGTGAATTATCCTCGGAGGCATAGTCACGATATCTGTGCTGCCGGGTTAGCGTGCGGCCATCATCAAATAGCGATTGCCGCCCCTTGGCCAACTCAGCATCGGACGAATAGCCCTTTAAACTAGAATCACGATAGTTGTAGCCCGCGGTTAATGACCAATCATCATTTAATTCATAGTCATAGGTCAGCTGGTGCCCAGTAGCATTCACCACAGTTGCGCCATCATTAGGCTCACCTAAATAACGCGAGCGTGGCACAGTATTGATATCGTTATTGAGCACTATAATGCCGCGATCGAATAGCTGTTCCTGCTTGAGGTATTCCATTTCATAAAGTAACGAGGCTTTATCGGAAATCTGCCAACGCACTGACGGCGTGACGATTTTTTTATCGCTGAACACATAATCACGAAAACTATCGTATTCCTGCCACGCGCCATTAATCCGAAATGCCAAGTTGTCGGTTAAACCTGAGGTTACATCTCCTTCTAATCGATATTGATCGAAACTTCCTACCGACGCCTTTAAGTAACCACTGGTTTCATACTGAGGTTTCTTAGTCACTATATTGACCGTACCACCGGGCTCAGAGCGGCCATAAAGCGCCGAACCAGGGCCTTTTAAGATCTCAACATAGGCGACATTCGATAAATCCCTATGGCCACTAAAACCTCGACCGCCATTAAAGCCATTGATTAAATAGCCCGATGGCATGTTCTCGTTACCCGGAAAACCGCGCAGGGAAAAGCTATCCCATAAACCGCCGCCATTGTTTTGCCGCGCCACACTGGCGGAATAATCCAGCACATCTTGAAACCGCGTCAGCCCCGCGTCTTTGATCAATTGCTCATCTAACACACTGATCGCTTGGGGAAGTTCAGTTGCTGACACATTGCCACGGTAAGCTTGGCGATAGTGGATACTTAAACGTTCAATGTCAGTCTCTGCGATAGGATCACCAGATTGAGCATCCTCCGCAGCCAGCAGCATTGAAATAGGATTGAGTGCAACCAAGGCACCCAGCAAAAGCGCAGCGCGCTTGGGAATATAAAAAGAGGTCATTTTCACTCCGAAAATAAACAGCATCGACGCCTTCGCTAAGCCAAGGCGCTCAAAGTTAATTAAGATAAATTGAATAAACAGTAACTTATGCTGTTATGGGCGGAGCACGACTATTGAAGAAACGACTAAAAGGTCGTTTAAAGGAAATGGCGTGGAACTCAACCGAGATATAACTCTGTTGAGTGAGTTGGAAATGAAAGGGCGTACTGGTTATCGCATGTTGCAACTGGTGCTGATGTAAGCACAGCGAACAATGGGACTTAGGGTCTTCGTTAGCATGGGAAATACTGTGAACAGCAATGGCCACAGACAATAGCACCAACATGGCAGTAAGCCATATCGCTAGGGTGCGTCTTGTTTGCATCACACTATTCAAACCCTACTTCCTCACATAATTTGGCAGGCGATTGTATGTTAAGCACAACTAAAGTTGCAAACCGATTTACCTAAGCCGCAGGGCTTAAATGTTACAAGAGGTATACGACAGTTTTGTGAGAAACAGTATTTGTGAGAAATGGCGATAACCGCGAATGAATAGAGAGGGCGCTGAATATATTGAGGCTAAATGGCAGACAAAATAAAACGGCTCGCATATTTCTATGCAAGCCGTTGTTTTATTTGGCAGGGGTGGCAGGACTCGAACCCGCAACCATCGGTTTTGGAGTCCAGACGTAAACAATCGAATATCAAGTCTTTATCGTGTTACTTAGAAAAAGACACTGAGTGAAAAATAAAATAACCCTATGATTTAATTAATTTAAAAATTTACTTTTCTAACAAGTTTATTCACTATTTTGACTAAATAACGCATTTATCTAGTGAATCATTAGCTGGTGTAAGTCAACGACTTACAGCCAGCGGCTCCTTTACATAGCCCTTTAATACATCATCAATAATGATGTTAAGGGATGTTATTCCGGCCCCTGTGATATACCAAGCCTCAGGATCTACAAAAATGATGTTCCCCGTCTTCCAAGCATTCGTCTCACGCAAGAGAGGGTTATCTATGGACTGTTTATCCAATACAGGGCTTCGCTCCATTACTGCGGTTCTGTCTACCACGTAAATGATGTCAGGATTGTTTTCAAGAATGAACTCGCTTGACACGGGTTGGCCATGCAATCCCATCTGCTCTGATAAACTAGCGGGTTTAACCCCTAGCCCACTGTAAATGAACCCATACCGAGAACGAATACCTAAGAATCGAAAAGCACCATTATTATGTAACACCACGAGTGCTTTCTCAGGCCTATCCTGAATAACCATTCTGGCGGCTTCGATCTTACTTTCCAGTTCATCCACTTTATGTTTTGCCAAGGTTTGCTTATCAAATACTTTCCCCAGCACCAACAAGTGTTGTTTGACTATATCAAAGTAATCGCTGTTGCTGTCTTGATAATCAATATCCAAATGAATGGTCGGAGCCAAATTCGAAAGCGCCTGATAATGAGTTGCTTGAATAGATGACATCAGCACCAAATCGGGTTTAAGTGCATAAATACGTTCCATATTGGGCTGAACTATGGCGCCTAAATCAACGATATCATTGTTGTTGCTATAGTCCTGCAGGTAGTAAGGAACAAAATCCTTTGGCATGCCGATAATGGGAATATCAAGCTGTTCGAGATAATCGACTTCATTCATATCGAGGGCTGCAACGCGTACCGGCCGTTTTGTAATAACTGTAGTGCCCAACTTATGGGTTATTTCAACAGGTGTAAAATTTGACTCGCTAGTATCAGACGTTGCAAGAATCGTCTGCTGTACTGGCTCGCTTTTATTGTCGCAGGCCAGCAAAAAAGCCGAGCTAAATAACAGAATCGCCATCACTTTAGTACCGCTTTTACATTTCGACGTCACTTGTATTCTCCTTGTAAGTTGAAGTTGAAATAGTTACAAACTGTTCCTTGGCTCGTTTTCAGCACTTCAAGATCCAGTTCGTACAGTGCTTTTAACCTTTGTGCTGTAACAACCTCTTCAACGGGTCCTTCGCAATGCACAGCGCCTTGCTTCATGCCGACAATATAGTCGGAGTAATTAGCCGCAAAATTGATATCGTGAACCACTAACACTACCGTTCGCTTGAAGTCGTCACACAGATGGCGAAGCGCCCGCATTATGCTAACGGCATGTTTCATATCCAGATTATTGAGTGGTTCATCTAACAATAAATAATCTGTTTGCTGTGCAATCGCCATTGCCAGAAAGGCCATTTGGCGTTGTCCGCCGCTAAGCTCATCGATAAATGCATTAGCTAATGACTGTAAGTCTAAAAACGACAGAGCTTCATCAATGGCACAATGATCTGCCTTTGTGAGTGTGCCTCGACTATAGGGAAAGCGACCAAATGCCACTAACTCCCTGACCGTCAGGCGTAAATTGAGGCTGTTAAACTGACGCATGGTTGCCACTTGCTTGGCGTAATCCTTCAGGGGAATGTTGTGGATAGCAGTACCTTTGAGTAATACCTCGCCCTGCTGGATATTCAGTAACCGACCAATCGACATCAATAAGGTACTTTTGCCAGCGCCGTTGGGACCAATGAGTGATGTAATCTGATGTTCGGGAAATTGCGTGGTAACATTTTTAAGCACAGGTTTCGCGCCATAAGAATGATGTAAGTTATTGACGGTAATCACACTGCGCTCCGAGGTTTAAGAATTAATACAAAGAAATAGGCACCACAAAATAAGTTAATTAACAGCCCAACACTGGTTTGATAATTAAACAGGTGCTCAACAAGTATTTGTGCGATAAGAAAAACTGAGATAGCAACGGCGCATCCTGTTATCAAGGTAAATGAGTGCGACGGATGCCTTGCCAGTGTATAGGCCATATTCGCGACAAATATCCCCATAAAGGCCGTAGGCCCTACTAAGCTGGTTGATATTGCGACCAATACCGCGATAAGGCCTAATAACAGGCGGACCACTTTTTGATAATCAATACCGAGAGAAATTGCCGGCTCTCGTCCCATCAGTAATACATCGAGCACAGCTCGCGATCTCCAAGCGACAATACACACGGCACCGACAAGCACTAAAGAAATAAGTAATTGCTCTGGTTGAGCGCGGTTGAACGACGCTAGGCTATAGCTCTGGAAAATTGAAAATTCACCAGGACTGATAGAATATTGGATTAACTGAGTAAAACTGCCTAACACCACAGTAAGTACTAAGCCAACAAGCAGTAGGAAGAATACATCATGTCGATCTCCGCTAAATAGCCAACGATGAATCGCCATTGAGTAAAGCAACATCACTACGACTGAAACAAAGAAATTACTGTTAGCGGTGATCAAAATACTGCTGCCCGTCCCTAAGATAAGGATCAGCAGTGCCTGCAAAATCAAGTAAACCCCTTCATACCCCATGATAGATGGCGTTAAAATGCGATTTCCAGCTAAGGTCTGAAACAGTATCGAGGAAAACGCAATACAGACACCACCAAGGCAAATTGTACCCAAACGCACCAATCGATTAGGTATGACATAGTCAAAATCAAAACCTGAGCCCATCAATAAAAATGTGACTGCTAATATTACAAGCAGCCCCCAGCTCAAAAAATGCCATGCACTGTTTTTCATTTGATTTTCCAAACGATAACTAAAAAGATGAGCCCACCTAAACAGCTTGCCGTTAGACCTATAGGAATTTCAAACGGATATAAAATAAGCCGACCAAGTAGGTCACAGATAATCAATAGCGTTGCGCCAGCAAAGGCGATAATAGGCAAAGTACGTTTTAAATTATCGCCGTAACGCATAGCGACAAGGTTAGGAATAATTAAACCAATAAATGGAATACTCCCGACTGTGATAACTGTGGTGGCTATGGTTAGGGAAACCAGTACTAACCCTAAGATAACGAGACTGAAATAACTCAGTCCTAGTGTGGTAGCCAAGCCTTCGCCCATTCCTACAATGGTAAAGCGCTGTGCATAAAGGTAGGTCAGCATGACTATGGGAAGGATCAGATAGATGATTTCGTAGTTACCTTGCACTATTTTTGAAAAATCACCCAGCATCCATCCCTGCATACTCTGCATCATATTGTTTTGATAGGCATAGAGTTCCGCTATCGCACTGAGTACACTGCCAAACATAATCCCAATAATTGGAATGAGCACCGGACTCTTATACCGAATACCACGAATAATCAGAATAAAGGCTAAGCTCGCAAGCAGGCAAAAAACCAAAGCGCCTAACATTCTGGCGGTGACACCCATACTTGGAGCATGAATGATTGAAATTAATATGCCTAGTTTGGCGGCATCAAGCCCGCCACAAGTAGCAGGTTCAACAAACTTGTTTTGCACAATCTGCTGCAAAATCACACCACAGACAGCGAGCCCTGCGCCTGAGCAAATCAAGGCAAAGAGCCGCGGCAGACGACTTGCAGATAACACCAACCAGACATCATCCGAGAACGTCAGCATCTGCGTCACAGAGGCATACTTTGCACCTAGCAGCAGTGAGGCGAAACAAAGCACAAAAAAGCACGTCAGTGCATAAACTACCTTCACAAGCTGATACTTCCTATACGCAATAAATCTTGTACTAATCTGCAGCCGCTATGAAATGTTCATATCGATGCACTATGTTTGAACCTTATCGGATCCCCCTGCCTTTTGAGCATGGGTAACGGCAATACCCGCTAACACTAAGTCACGTTTTCGCTCCCACCATTTGCGGGCGCCAACCTTCATGATGTCTACCATCGCATTTATCTGCTCAGCTTTATCAGGGAGCTTGGTGGCTTCATCTTCCCAAATTGCGATAATTCGCTCTTTACGCGTTCGGCCATCGGCTTCTGGTTTAGTGGTTGACCACCATCCCAAAAAACACTCCCCCACCATGTCAACTAAGATATCAACGGCAAGCACTGCCTCATCGAGGGAAAAGCCTTTTTGTTGTAGCTTTTCGACCGACTCAGCAAAAGAACGTATACCCGATGACGGGGTAACACTGGCCTGATGAATAGATTCAGCGAGGCCAGGATGACGCTCATAGAGTGTCCAAATGGCATCGGTCAATATGATCAATTCACTCCGCCAATCGGTGGCTGCTGGCGCTCGCCAGTCCAGCTCATTAATTGCAAGCTCAGCGGCAATGGAGATAACGTCATTTCGACCTGCTACGTGATGGTAGAGGGAAGAATGATCGACCTTTAAATGCGCCGCTATAGCTGGGATAGTCGCTTGATCAACCCCAATCTCCAACGCAGCTCTGGCGATAGCCTCACGGGAAATACGGCTAGGTCTGCCTCGCTGGCGTTTTTGAGTCGGTTGATCCGGTACTTGTGTCATATCGATAAGGTTTCCAAGGCAAAAATGCCATTCTAACCGCTCTTGCTACCCGCTGCATGGCAATACCCAATACAGCGGGTAGAAGCTAGCCGCTAAAACTTCGCCCTAACGCCCACGCCTATTTCTCGTGGTTCAAGTAAATATGCATCCACGCCTCCGGTACTTCTGTCAGCCATTTTTGCCACAGGAGCACGTTCATCCAGTAAATTGCGTGCATAAACAAAGGCTTCAAAATATTGATTGATTTGATAGGAAGAATTCAGGTTTACCGTTGTGTAAGACCCCACTCTTAACTCAGGCTCATTGGTATCCGTTGAAAAGTATCCATCCGTATGACGCACATCACCGCTCACTTTAAAGGCGTCTGTGATCGCATAGTCAAACCCAAGATTGAACATATATCCTGGCGCTTTACTAAACTCGTTGCCGACAAACTCCTCGCCACGGTAGTCATTAAATTCACTTATCTCAGTTTCAAGTAAACCCAGCCCACCATATAAGCTAAAACTATCGGCAACTTTAAAGTTCCAATCTAATTCAATCCCATAGCTTTGCGCTTCATCAGCATTAATAATGACAGAACCAAAGGGTCGTCCATCTAGGTAGTCAGTAACTGAACGTTGTGAATCATTAAAGCGGGTGTAAAAGAGATTGCTATTTATGATCAAGCGTTGTTCAAGCAGATCGATACGGGTAAAAAGTTCATAGTTCCATGCTGACTCGGCATCGAATGTATAATATTCGCCACCGCGGAAATTAATGCCTGTACCACCAGGAATATTGCCTTCACTGATCATAGCGCCGATTAGGACGTTATCAGTCAGATCATAGGACAGGGCAACCTTAGGTAATAACGCCGTAAACGTCTCTTCATATTGATGGCGCACACCTGGGATGTAGCTGGCAATACCATCGTGGCTAATTTCATCAGACTGATAACGAAGTGCGCTGGTGAATGCCCACTTAGGTGAGAAGCGCCATATCACTTCACCGTAGGGGGCAAAACTGGTATGCCTCAGATCGGCGTCGGCATTACCAAATACGTTGTTCAACTTGTTATTCGTTTTATCGTCCCAGTAGAAGACACCGGCAACCCCACTAAACTCTGAACTCTTGTCACCAAAGTTCAGCCTTATATCATTCGAAAAGTTTTCATTATCTCGTTTTGCGATCCCTTGATAAGGTGCTGCAAATCGATAATCAAACTGCCCTTCTGAGTACTGCAGTTGGTTATGCAACTTCATACCATTGTCGAACACATATTCAAGATCAAAAATCCCGACATGATTACTGACTTCTTGATTGTCCTGAAAAATTGAACGATTTTCTAAGTCATCATAGGGTTCTGATACCACCTCATTTCTGGGACGTTTAGCCTCAGTGGAGGAATAAGTCAGCATGGCGGAAAAGTTACTGTATTTTTCTGGTTCCCATAGCAACTTCGCCCGTAGATTTTGGTTTTTAAACTCAAAATCCAAATCATGGGCAGTAAATTCTGGATTAACGTAATCAACAAAGGTATCTCTAGCGCTGTAATCTGCGCTAATTCTTGCGGCAAAGTCATTGCTTAGCGCACCGGACGCCATGACCGAAAAGCGCTTCTTATTCCGACTGCCATAAAGTGCTTGCGCTGCAAATTCTGGCGTATAAGTGGGGTTATGGGTATGAATGACTACGGCGCCAGCAATACTGTTGGCTCCTTGACTGGTCGTTTGCGGACCACGATAGACTTCAATAGACGACACATCCCACACGCCTGCGGCGCCTAAATCCAGTTCTGCGGGGCTCAGATATTTACCATCAACACTGATAGTTGCTCCGGGTACAGGCTTAGATAAATAGGCATTACCCGCTGCTACAGGCCCTTTGGTATCCGTGCCGCGGATAATGGGCGCATCGGTATTTCCGGCATAAATTAAATTTGGTGTACCGCCGAGAATTTCTGAAATCGTTGATTGGTCCGCATTTTTCCTCAACTGTTCTTCAGTGATGACCGTCACTGAACTCGCAGTTTCTTTCAACGTTCGCTCGATTTTCTGGCCGTAAACTGTGATGACTTCAATATTTCCCGCTGCATCTTGTTGCTTGGATTGCTTATCTGGAGCAGTTCCACTGTCAGCAATAGTTGAGCCTGAAATAGCGCTAAGCCCCAGCGCAAGAGAACCGATAACCCACTTTGATTGTGGGTAAAACTTACCAAATCGGGGCATGTTTAATAACTCCTTATACGAAAGATTTGTTGCCAATGAGAATAGTTATCAATTATATTATCGCCGTTCAAAACATTTATCAACACCATGTTGATAAATAAAAATGACCGCTTAATATGGTCGCCATCTCAAGATGGTTCAATTTTTATGAAACAAGGAATTTGGCTCGTGGATGTTCATTTGCCCATAAAATCTGGCACTCAGACTATTTTTTACTCCGCAATATCAAGACTTCATTACTTAATTTGGCTTGTGCTAAGCACGCATTCCAGACAGAAGCCCGGCCTGATCCACTTCGATTTTTTTAGGTGAACATTAAAATGCAGTTACTTTTCAGCCCCCATTCAAAACTAGCTTTGGCCTTACGTCCGGCGATTCCCGCACTCACTATCGGAACATTACTAGCGGCTGGTACCGGCGTGATGGCACTAAGCGCACTCTGGTGCGTAATACAGCTTATTGCTGGGTATCATTCATTTTGGTTAGCGGGTGCGCTCATATTTTGGATATTGTCGGCACTGCTTTCTGGTAGCGCCTCTTGGATTAATCACAATGCTGAGGCGCAATTTTCTGGAAGATTAAAGCGTGATGTTGCAGCGCATCTTGTTAGGCTGCCACCAAGTACTTTGGCAAAATATAAGGGCGAAAAGTTAAAGCGATTAATGGTCGATGACATAGCGTCATTGCATCATATGATCGCGCATTTACCCTCAGAATTAGCGACCTTTATCATTGTCCCTGCCATTACTATCGGTTTGCTGATCTTAAGCACGGGCCTAGTATCATTACTTGCCCTTATCCCAGGCCTCGTCGCCGCGCTTTTCTATTTGGTGGTAGTCCCAAGGCTTGCTGCAAAACAGGGTGAAGCACGAGTTAATGTGATGGGAAATATCACAGCTGCAGTGGATGATTACTCGCGTGGTGCACCAGTATTTAGAATTTATGGCGATCAAACTGGCGCAATAGCCGACTACCAAAAGGCAACTAAGCATTTTATTGAGGAGATCATTGAGCGGGTAAGCAAGGTATCCACTTCAGTCGCAGTGGCCACATCACTACTACAGGCTGTTTGCACTTTTGCGATTGTCTATGCCATCGGGTATGAATGGCCCCCAGAAAAGCTTGCTGCAGCCTTGTTCTTCAGTCTGGCCATTGTCACGCCAGCCCTAAAGCTCGGGCATGGGCTTGATTATCTTGCCACGGGCCGCGCTGCAGCTAAGCGACTAACAGATTTTCTTGAGCAGTCGAGAGTCCCTGTTGGTAGCGGTAATATTGAGCTTAATACACCTATGCCGCTCACTCTCACCGATGTCGTGCCTTCACTGTCTACAAGCAGTAAAACAGTGCCCATTAACTATCAATTTAGATCTGGCAGAATCACGGCAGTGACAGGGATCAGTGGTGTTGGCAAATCCACATTACTGCGCTTATTAGCTGGCATGGAGCCACTACATGCCGGAGATATTCGACTCGCTGGTATTGCACTCAATAAGTTGGATGAAGCCTCAATTAATCGCGCGATCATGTTATTACCGCAAAGTGCGGGACTACTGGCAACCTCCATCGCCGGCAATCTCGCGCTCACCGCACCTGATGCCACGGATGAAGATTACTTAGTGGCATTACACTGCACACAATTGGATAAATCCTTAACTACTCATGCAAGCACCTTGTCTGGTGGCGAAATACAACGGGTTAATCTTGCCCGTGTGTTTCTTACTCCCGCTCGCGTGATATTGCTTGATGAACCCACATCGGCCCTAGACAGCGAAACGGCATTTAACGTGTTCAAAGCGCTAAGCCATCACGCAAAAACAAACCACAAAACGATCGTGATGATTACCCATGACTTAACGCTTTCTGAGCTGGCGGATGACAAGCTCGCACTAAAGCATCACAGGGAAGGAGAAGGCCAATGATAAATCGTCCCCAAGATTACGCCGCCATAAAACACTTAATACCTGTTGCCTGCGGTTGGGCTGTGGCGGCCATATTGGAAGCGGCATGCTACATTCAACTGGCTTTAGCCATTATTGAGCAGCAATCACCACAAATAGTGCTATTCATTGCCGCGATAACCATACTCACCACAATACTGGCTTCGCGTTCTGGTTTTTGGGCTGGCGCAAGGCTAGCTAATGCGCTCTACAGTGCCCTAGGCGCGACTATGCAACAAGCTAAGCTCTCTTGGTTTACAGCCAGTGTCAGGACACTACTCATAGAAACCGTCTCTCGGAGTATTCCTGGCTTTATGAGTATTCCGGCACATCAATTTCAGGTCTTTATTCATGCACCGCTTATTCCGCTCTGCATTACTTTCGGCATCGGATTGATCGGTGGCATACCACTGGTAATGATGTTGGCTAGCTTGTTGCTCATATCATTTGTGATTCAGAGTATGGCGCAACGGGCCCTTGCCCGCGCAGATATGGACCGAAACAACGCTGAACTGGCAACGAATCAATCCACTCTTGAACTTATAGATCACGTAGAATTACTCCGTACAGCAGCGGGATACAATCGTGCGACCGAGCGTTTAGAGCAAAACTGGCAGGCGCAAGAAATCGCACTGGGTCGAACTAATCGCGCCGCCGCTATAGCAACATTACTGTCGGCTATCGCCAGCTTTTTACCTATTGCCGGCATGGCTCTCTATCTCGTGTTATCAGGCGTAAACAATACGACAATGCTGCTCGCTGTCTTGATGTTGACCATGCGCGCATCAGCGCCACTTGAGACTCTCGCCGTGGCGGCAATAGGCATTAATGATCAGTTAGCGGCTATTAAACACTATCGACAAGCGACTAATGCGCCAACGCTCAAAGAGCCAAGCCAAGCGCAACAAAAGACACCGCACAATCATACAATCGAACTGAATAACGTAACATTTCCCCCTGCGGTGCAAAATATCAATGCCATTATCGAACCAGGTGAACGCGTACTGATTTGTGGCCCTAGCGGTTCTGGAAAAACAACCCTACTTAAGCTATTAATGCGCTTTGATGATCCCACCCTAGGCCTGATCAATTTGGGCAAGGTACCACTCACGTCAATCCCTGCTGCTGAACTTGCCCGCTTTTTCGCCTATGTGCCGCAGGATCCACTCATCTTTACAGGCACCATTGCCAGTAATATTCGCATTGGTAACCCTGATGCCGACGATCAAGCCGTAGATAAAGCGGCACGCCAAGTGGCACTGGATGAAGTATTAGACAGATCAGAACTGGGCATATACCAAGAAGTCGGCTTACAAGGTGCGGGGTTATCGGGAGGGGAACGCCAAAGGCTTGCCTTAGCACGCGCGCTTATCAAAAATGCATCGATTCTGATAATGGATGAGGCCACCTCGGCATTGGATGAGGAGACGGAAAAGCGCGTTGCCAAAGCTATTTGCGAACAAAGCTGCACACTGGTTGTCGTTTCGCACCGAAACCAATCAGTTTGGCAGCCAACTCACATTATAGAATTTGCTCAATCGCTTGCCTTAAAGTAAGAATTGCTTGTGCATTAGAAATTCTGAATTAAAGATGTACAGCCTATTATTTTTCTTTACCCAAGCTTCTAATGAAGAATGTATTACAGCCGAGATGACGAAAGTCATTTCGGTACTGCACTAGCTGAAAGTACAAAATATCATGAGCATCGTAATAGAACTAACCAAGAGTTCATCGCATATCTCACTCTGATATCGGCCTCATTCAACAAAGATCAAAGGATCACAAAATCGATCTGTTGAAGTTGGTATATCCGAGCACACCTATTTTTTGAACTACTGAAAAAATTAGAATAATAAGCAAATAAAATCAATGCTATAGATAGCGTTCAAAATTATGAACGCCCCCTAAAAGCCCGTTAATAAAACAACAACCAAGCTCTCTAAAATCCTCATATGTAGTGAAGCACTGCGTGTCGCTGCCCCCGCAATCAACCGCGCCAGAAGGACCCGTGATGATAATGGTTCGCATCTACATCGAGTTGAGAGTGATTCTCATCACCATAAGGTGTCGCGTTCGCCTTCAATCAAACCGTGAGCATCGGCGAGACGCAAAATCCGCCCATCAGAAAGTCTAAATTCCTCATAATTGCACATGATCATCTCTCCCTTTCTATCTATGCAGGATGACTAATATAGGTAAAGTGGTATTCGGCTAAAGTAAGCATAGGCCTAGACAGCAGCTATTCACCTAAAACCGTCTAAAACCTTGGCTTTTACCCTCTTCACCCTATCGCCAACAATTAACACCAAAGCAACAAATACACGCCGTTGCATCCTTCCTTAGGGTTGATGCAATGACTCGTCTGTGGCCCTACTGCAGCATGGGCTAGAGTGCTCCCAACTTTTTGAGGCTATCTAGGGATTATCTAGGCCGCATAGAAAAACGGTTGAACCATATTGGTGCAACACACTGAACAACACCCATTGAATAGAAACATATCAATAACAATTAAGATTAAGGCCGCATGAGCCTAAAAACGCGTTCAATCACCCAGAAACAGTGTGCAGATCATCCCAGTTCGCCTGCTTTCGATGACTAAAAACGGGGAGCGGATAACGCCTTAGCAGGATGAGGCCGCGACCGAAACAGTGAGCCGAATAGAAGGATCCATTTGTGCGCCATCAATTCACCCAGAACTACCAAAAAACTCACCTTTTGCCCTCCCCTTTACGCCCTTGAAGCGTTAACACAAAAGCAACAAAAGCGAGCCGTTGCATCCTCCTCTAGGGTTGATGCAACGACTCGCCTGTAGCCCTACTGCTGCATAGGTTTGAGTGCTCCCAACTTTTTGAGGGGATCTAGGGATTATCTAGGCCGCACCGAAGAACTGTTGAACCCTAATGGTGTAATACCCCTATCACCACATAACATATCAGCAATAACTGCAACTAAGAAAACGTGTAGAATTCTCACTTGTCATCGTCGCACAGCACGTCAATATCTGCCCTATCAATGCAGGCTGCACCCACAGACATTAGCAAATGCCTAAACGACTAATACATCTGCAGGTAAAACAGCTGGCAAACGTAATACGCCTTAGTGGAGGCTTGAGCCGTATGCTGTGAAAGTTGCACGTACGGTTCTTGGAGAGCGGCACTAGGTAACAAGTGCCGCTTATCCGACCAAAGCTTGCTAACGTAAGTACTCTATTAACGTAAAAAACACGCCGTTGAAAGGCGTGCTTCTTAACGAGAAGTTAAGTATCAGCTAAGCATCAACGAACAAGACTTCACCATTGATAAAACCATCAACTGACCTTTCAAACGCCTTACCTACTAGTTTACCTGGCACTGGCTCGAAGCCAGGCATCATTTCACCATAAACCTCCCATGCTTCCTCAAGTACAGTAGGATTTACGACGTTGATTCGCGTCCCTCTTGGCATTTCGTGTGCGACACACTTAACAAAGGTATCGATTGCACCACTTGTTGTTGCATCCGCAATTGCATAAGGGATTGGTTTAACATTTAAAATGCCGCTAATTAGAGTGAATGAACCATTATCTGCGATATAATCTTGCCCAATACGAACAAGGCTTATTTGTCCCATCATTTTGCTCATAACCGTTGCCATCCATTGTGACTCTGTCATATCGGCAAAAGTGGCATATTCACAAAAACCAACCGTGTTTACTACAGCGTCAAAGTGACCTACTTTCTCGTATAAGGCTCTGATAGAGTTTTCATCTGTAATGTCAACGATATGATCTACATCACCAGAGCGTCCTGCGGTAATAACTTTATGGTTACCTAAACCAGATAAAGCAGCTTGTCCCATCTTACCTAAAGCGCCAATTAGAATTACTGTTTTCATGACTCTCTCCGTCTTGCTGATTTGTTTCGGCAAGGGCTATGTTAGTGCGAGATAAAAACAATTAGAAACAACGTTTCTTTGTAAGTGATACAATAAAAATTGGTAATGAGTTGTTCAGCAAGAAGGGGACTCGAATGAACAAGCTTGATAGGTTGGATATTAAACAGCTCAGAGTTTTTCAGGCGTTAATTCGTGAGCAAAGCGCATCGAAGGCAGCTAGTCAGCTAGGGCTTACCCAACAAGCCGTTAGTGAGCAACTTAAGAAATTAAGGGACGTATTTGAAGATCGATTGTTTCTTCGAAAAACTAATGGTTTTGTACCAACGCCTTTAGCAGAAGAATTATCGCGAGAAATCGACAAACTGCTTAGAGGATTTCAGGAGCTTCTGTCTCCCAAAGTATTTGATCCAACAACGGTTTTAGGAACCTATGTCATAACAGCAACAGACTATGCACAACAAATCGTTCTACCACAGTTAATTGCGACATTGAGACTTAAATCGCCGAACTTAAAAATCATTGTTAGAGATTTTGAATTAGATAGGTTAAATGACTTAATGGAAAGCGGGAAAGTGAACCTAGCGATAGCATTTCCTGACTATATACCTAAACCTTACCCAGTAATTAAGTTGTTTGAAGAACACCATATATGCATAACATCAAATCATTCAACGATTTCTAAAGTAAATCCCTCATTAAAAGAGATAGCAAGCTATCCGACGATTATTGCTTCACCATCCAGACCTAATTTTAAAGGATCAATAGATGATTGGTTCAAGCAGTTTGGTTTAGAGCGTAATGTCGTTGTATCTGCACCTTGTTTTTCCGTAGTTCCACTTTACCTTGAAACAACGGATTCTATTGCTTTCTTGCCTTCTAGAGCGGTAGAAGGATTAAACGTGACACAAATAGTAATGAGCGAGTCACCTGAGCCATTTGATGTTATCGCTGCATGGCATCCCAGGTATAGCAATGATCCGCTACAGAAATGGATTGTTTCTCTGTTAAAGGAAAAATATCTCACATAGGTTGCACTATCTTCTAATGATGGACAACTAACACGCTTATATCCCGAGGTATTGTGTAGATTGAACGATTGAGCGCTTAGAGCTCACACTAGACAGCTCAAAATCTCGCAATTCCCCTGACCTATTCGAGCGGAAATAATTAACATCAAAAAAACAAAAACACGTCATTGCATCCTCCTGTAGGGTTGATGCAATGACTCGCCTGTAGCCCTACTGCTACATGGGTTTGAGTGCTCCCAACTTTTTGAGGAGATCTAGGGATTATCTAGGCCGCATCGAAGCACGGTTGAACCCTAATGGTGCACCCCCCCTATCCCCAAATAACATACCAGTAACAACTAAGGCTAAGAAAACGTGCGCTATTCTCACTCGCCATCGTCGCACAAAGCCCTATCAATGCCAGCTGCACCCACAATCATCAGCAAATGCTTGAACGACTAACGCACCTGCAGGTAAAGCAGCTGACAAAACGTAAACATGCACATTGATGCTAGGTATCAACACTTATCCGCCTAACTAAATCTCCCTGCCTCACAAAGACTATTTAGCCAGCGTGAGATTAGCGGACACATCGGCAGGTAAACACAGCAGGATCATAGGACCAGACGGAACAACACCCTTAGGTACCGGCGACATAGATCACCGGCATTAA
>NZ_JAUOEV010000017.1:0-128186 GCF_031932135.1 Shewanella vaxholmensis | reverse complement strand
TCGTAGATATCATTAGCAATTAATCGTGGCCTGTTAGGCTCGCTAAATCTGAAAGCTCTAATCTGAGTATCAGAAATAAGTGATACTTTGCCTCATTCATTATTTACTTCAATGTTAGCCATCCTCACTCAAGAGGCTTTTATACCAGTCTACACATCCATTATTGTGTCGCGTTGACACATATTCTGGCGTTTTGAGCCGACTATAGATAAGTAACTGCTTCGCACTCATCGTGATGGGAATTGGTATTATGCGGTTTTCACGTATACACTTTTTTACATTCCCCATCGAGCATCTGCTTTTAGGTTGAAACTATCAATGGAATTGCGTGGCTTATTGAGGTTATTGCCGCTATTGATGTGTATGCCATTACTGGCTTATGCCGACCGTTTAGCGATGGCGAATGTTAAGCCTGCTGGCCAAGACGTTAGTGTTACTCAGACAGTAAGATATTGCGTCGACCCTGACTGGTTGCCTTATGAAGGAATCCGAGAGGGTAAGCATCTGGGTATTTCGTCAGACTATATTGATTATATTGAATCGCATTCCTCGCTCAAGTTTCAGCTGGTGCCGACTTCCTCTTGGACCGAGACCTTATCTTTTTTGCAAAGCGGACAGTGTGATTTAACTCCTATGCTGAATAAAACCCTGATACGAGAGACTTATCTGCACTTCAGTGATGTTTATTTTCGATCTCCTAATGTATTGGTGTCACTTAAAGATCAGCCTTTCTTGCAAGGATTTGAGAATATTGGTGCACGTACTTTGGCCGTACCTAAAGGCTATCGTTTGGCCGAATATATTCAGCATTATTATCCTCAGATAGAGACGCTTACCGTTGCCAGTGAACCTGCAGGATTGCAATCTGTGCTGGATAAACGTGCCGATCTTTTTGTGGGATCGATGTTTTCGGTTAACTCTTATATCCAACAAACGGGATTTAATCATTTGAAAATAGCCGGTTGGGGTGGCCCAGAAGATGAGCTGCGGATGGGCGTCGCCTATGGTCAAGAGTCCTTGTTACCTATGGTAAATAAGGCTTTAAATGCTGTGAGTGAGCAAGAGCGGATCACGATTTACCAGAAGTGGAATAATGTGACTGTGATAGATGAGACTAATTATTCACTTGTTTATCAAGTGATCTGCGCGACATTTTTGTTACTGCTTATATTGGGGGCGAGAACTTACTTTATTAGTCAATATAACCGTAGACTCACCGATAAGAATCAACAGCTCGAAACCTTGCGGCAACAGCTTGAGACTTCTAATGCGGAACTTGAATTTTTATCTACCCACGATCCCCTGACCAAGTTGTATAACCGACATTACTTTAATCGCCTTTTTATTAATAATGAGCAACATGATAAATCTGCTAAGGCAGGCATGTGCCTGGTGATGATTGATATCGATTACTTTAAAGAGATTAATGACACGCTGGGGCATAACGTCGGCGATCGGATCCTTGAACAAGTGTCACAGGTGCTACAGCATTGTGTGCGTGAATCTGATGTGGTTGCCCGTTGGGGTGGCGAAGAGTTTGTGATCCTCTGTCAGCAGTCATCTTTACCCTTAGTTGAAAGCTTGTGTGTGCGGATAGCTGAGAGGATCAAACATTATCAATTTACTGACAATGTGCAGTTAACTTGCAGTTTTGGCGTCGCTAAGCTTGCCGATAACGAACCTATGATGCTGTGCTTTGAACGTGCCGACCGCGCGCTTTATCGTGCTAAAGCGCAAGGGCGTAATCAAATGTGCACCGACAGGTAAGCATTTGCGCAAGTATGATTTACCGTTATTTAAGTAAATGGTTGCTACTGAGATGAGTTTACTAAGCCATCTTTATTTTAGAGGAAGGATTAGCATTATTGCACCAGCCGTAATGCTCATGGGTTAATGTTAGTGGTTTGTACCTAACAATATGATAGAAATTCATTAGAAATGACCTTATCCCATTAGAATGTAGTTTTTTTAACGTTTTTTATTGATTGAGTGAAAAATAAGCTAAAGAGTTTTACTCAGTTGTTTTATTTCGTATTTATGGCGATTTCCTTAAATTATTACGCGACTTTATCGTGAAAAAGTGCGCTATCCATTTGCGTGTAGCTGGGTTCCAATTTACAATATGCGCCTAAAATAATCTGATGTGCGGTGTGTCGGTATTTGTCGCATACTCCGTCTACTTCTTAAACTACTCATTAAAGTTGAATCATGACCGAATTATCCAAATACAGAAACATTGGTATCTTCGCTCACGTTGACGCGGGTAAAACCACGACCACCGAGCGTATCCTTAAGCTAACCGGTAAAATCCATAAGCTTGGCGAAGTTCACGATGGTGAATCGACCACTGACTTCATGGTACAGGAAGCTGAGCGCGGTATTACTATTCAGTCTGCTGCAGTTAGTTGCTTCTGGAAAGATCACCGTTTCAACGTTATCGACACTCCAGGACACGTTGACTTCACAGTTGAAGTTTATCGTTCTCTGAAAGTGCTTGATGGCGGTATCGGTGTATTCTGTGGTTCAGGTGGTGTTGAGCCTCAATCAGAAACTAACTGGCGCTATGCAAACGAATCAGAAGTTTCGCGCATCATCTTCGTAAACAAGTTAGACCGTATGGGTGCTGACTTCTTACGTGTTGTTAAGCAAACTAAAGACGTATTAGCTGCTAATCCACTGGTTATGGTTTTACCAATCGGTGTTGAAGACGAGTTCACTGGTGTTGTTGACCTATTAACTCGTAAAGCTTATGTATGGGATGATTCTGGTGTTCCAGAGAATTTCGAAGTTCAAGACGTTCCTGCTGACATGGTTGATCTTGTTGAAGAATACCGTGAAATGCTGATCGAAACAGCCGTTGAGCAAGATGATGCCCTGATGGAAGCGTACATGGAAGGCGAAGAGCCATCTATTGAAGACATCAAGCGTTGTATCCGTGCGGGTACTCGTACTATGGCATTCTTCCCAACATACTGTGGTTCTGCATTCAAGAACAAAGGTATGCAACTGGTTCTTGATGCTGTTGTTGACTACTTACCATCACCAGATGAAGTTGATCCACAACCATTAACTGACGAAGAAGGCAACGAAACTGGCGAATTCGCTATCGTTTCTGCTGATTTACCGTTAAAAGCATTAGCGTTCAAAATCATGGATGACCGTTTCGGCGCCCTGACTTTCGTACGTATCTACTCTGGTCAACTGAAGAAGGGTGACACCATCCTGAACAGCGCTACAGGTAAAACTGAGCGTATCGGCCGTATGTGTGAAATGTACGCTGATGACCGTATTGAAATTGAATCTGCTCAAGCTGGCGATATTATCGCTATCGTGGGTATGAAAAACGTTCAAACTGGTCACACTTTATGTGACGTGAAACACCCATGTACTCTTGAAGCCATGGTGTTCCCAGAGCCAGTAATCTCTATCGCAGTTGCGCCAAAAGATAAAGGCGGATCTGAGAAAATGGGTATCGCTATCGGTAAGATGATCGCTGAAGATCCATCATTCCGCGTAGAAACTGACGAAGATTCAGGTGAAACCATCCTTAAAGGTATGGGCGAACTTCACTTAGATATCAAAGTAGACATTCTGAAGCGTACTTATGGCGTTGAATTGATCGTAGGTGAGCCACAAGTTGCTTACCGTGAAACCATTACTCAAATGGTTGAAGATCAATACACTCACAAGAAACAATCTGGTGGTTCTGGTCAATTCGGTAAGATCGAATATATCATCCGCCCAGGTGAAGCAAACACTGGTTTCGTGTTCAAATCTTCAGTAGTTGGTGGTAGCGTTCCGAAGGAATTCTGGCCAGCAGTTGAGAAAGGTTTCGCGAGCATGATGAACACAGGTACTATCGCTGGCTTCCCAGTGTTAGACGTTGAGTTCGAATTAACTGACGGTGCTTTCCACGCAGTTGACTCATCAGCAATCGCGTTCGAAATCGCTGCTAAAGGCGCTTTCCGTCAGTCTATCGCTAAAGCTAAACCACAACTTCTTGAGCCAATCATGAAAGTTGACGTGTTCAGCCCAGATGACAACGTGGGTGACGTGATCGGTGACTTAAACCGTCGTCGCGGCATGATCAAAGACCAAGTTGCTGGTGTAACAGGTGTTCGCGTTAAAGCTGACGTACCGTTATCAGAAATGTTCGGTTATATCGGTACTTTACGTACAATGACTTCTGGTCGTGGTCAGTTCTCTATGGAGTTCTCACACTACAGCCAATGTCCAGCTAGCGTAGCTGAGAAAGTTGTTGCTCAAGTTAAAGAACGTAAAGCTGCTGAAGCTAAGAAGTAATTCTTAACTTATCTTGGCTAATATTTAGTTAGCTAATAAAAACCGCTGTCGGCCCCTAGGCTCACAGCGGTTTTTTTATGGGTGAGATCCAACTGTCATCACTCGCTTCGGTTGACGAAGCTTCGTATCTCTTTGTTTAAAGTCCGTATCCTTTTGTTTTACAGAATGTCATTTCTCGCTTTATCTTCTCAGTATTTCAGCGCTCAGTTTTTTGTTTACTCAATTCAAGCAAGGCCTTGGCCGCCGGTGTTAAAGGTAAACTTTGACGCCAAATAAGCGCCAGATCCCATGTCATTGCGGGCTGCATAGGTTTAAAGATCAGTTTGCTGGTGCTTAGTCTATTGCAGATAGGCTCAGGTAAAATGGCGACACCCATATCGGCCTCAACCATGGCGGCGAGAAAATCCCATTGGCCGCTGCGAAAGGCAATATTGAGCTGAACACCTGCTTTGCGACTGAGGCGATTAATCAGTTTAGCGAGGGAGAAGTCTTCGTTATAGAGGATAAAAGGGTAGGGTTGGAAGTCCTGCCAGTTTAAGTGGTCTTTCTCGGCTAAGGGATGCCCCTCTGGCAGGCATGCGAGTAAAGGGTACTTAGTTAGGGGTTGATTGACGAGTTCTGCCTCATGGGTCGTGGGGAGCGCAGTAAAGGCTATATCGAGACTGTTATTGAGTAGGGCTTGCTCGCAGCCAAATCCGCCATACTCATACATGTGTAGCTCAACTCCTGGGTAGCGCTTACGATAGCTAGTGAGCAAACCTATAATTAGGCTGCTCATCATGGGACACACCCCTAGCCGTAATCGCCCCGACTTGAGACCGCTGAGGTTACTCATGTCCTCCTGCAATCTATGCCATTGACCGAGGATTTCCCGCGCACTGTGCTCAAATAGCTGCCCTGCCTGAGTTAGCTCAACCTTTTGGTTATTTCGGATCAGCAAGGTTTCCCCTAGGCTTTCTTCGAGTCTTTGGATGATTTTGCTCAGTGTCGGCTGAGTGATAAAACATTTCTGTGCGGCGCGGGTAAAGTTTTCAGTTTCCACTAGGGTCAGAAAACATTGTAAGGTCTTGATTGGGATGTTCATGCTTAAATGGAATCCATATTATGGAATTTATTCATTTTACTAATGATGGCTTAAATATTACTTTGACCTTGTTAACAAAACAGGGGAATACCGATGAAATCAAGTTCGAGTCTATGGGTAGGGGCTTTGTGGCAGGCGGCTATGCCTGTGGCAAAAGAGGTGCAAAACGCTAAAGCGGCGCAAGTCACTAAAACGGCTCCAGCGGGTGATTTGCATAAAGCAAAACAACAAGTAAACCCAGCCTAGGCTGGGTTTTTACTTTTCTGCGTTTTAGATGCTGCTCTTATCTTTATTTCCCTCTATTCTCACTTTGCCTTTTTAACTTCTGCTCAATCCTTCCTCGGTGAAAGAACTGTTCAGTAACGGACGCTGAGCCAGCGAAAGACGTTTAGTCTTATATTTACTTGAATGCTCATTACTGACTCTAAGCCTATTCATTAGGATAGGATGCTTAAATAGTAAAAAAGCCACCCTATAAACTCGGGTGGCTTTGCTCTGCAGGGGAAAGTGATTTATTGGCCGGAGAATTGATTCTCAACGAGTGGTTGCTTGTTTTCGGCTTGAGCGACATGGCATTGAGTACAGAAATAGTTATGTCCGTTCACTGTGCCTTTATCATCAATCACATGGGACTTAGCGACAGGCGTGGCTTTCATGCGTTTTGCCTTGTCCCAACTATGGCAGCTTAAACAGCCATTTTTATCTAAGGTGATCTTGTAATCGTCCTTATGTGGGATGAGCGGTGGTTGCTCGCTAAAACTGCGCTCAATGGCGGTGCCGCGACTAGGATAAGTTGCCATGGCATCGGCTGGGCGAATGTCGGTGATCGCCATGTTTCCTGCGAGGGATTGAATGTTAACCGGCGCTGCATTAGTGTCGGCTTGCTGACCTGAACAGCCCGCGATGCCGATAAGTAATGCAGTTAAGGTGAGTATTTTTTTCATTGGTTATTCTCCGCCTTGGTGACTTTGACTGGGCACTTTTTAAAGTCAGTTTCTTTTGATAGGGGATCGGTCGCATCCAAAATCAGTTTATTGACTAACTGGCGCGCATCGAAGAAGGGCATAAATACCACGCCGCGTGGCGGTTTGTTACGGCCTTTAGTTTCAACTCGGGTTTTCACTTCACCGCGCGGTGAGGCTACTATGACCTCATCGCCGCGTTGTACACCGCGGGCTTTGGCATCCTCTGGATGCATAAAAATCTGCGCATCGGGAAAAGCGCGGTAAAGCTCGGGGACGCGGGCGGTCATCGAGCCTGTGTGCCAATGCTCAAGCACGCGGCCAGTCGACATCCACAGATCGTATTCTGCATTCGGCTCTTCGGCGGCGGGCTCATAGGGCAGGGCGAAGATCACCGCTTTACCATCTGGCTTACCATAGAATTTAAAGCCTTCACCCGCTTTGACATAAGGGTCGCTCCCTTCTACGAAACGGCGAAGGGTTTCTTTGCCATTAACGACTGGCCAGCGTAGGCCGCGGGTTTCGTGGTAACGGTCAAAGTCGGCTAAATCATGGCCATGGCCACGACCGAAAGCTGCATATTCTTCGAAAATACCTTTTTGCAGGTAGAAACCGAAGTGTTCGCTCTCATCGTTGAGATCTGCTTTGCAATCCGATGTGGGGAATTTGTCGATCACGCCGTTGGCGAATAGCACTTCATATAAGGTTTTATCCGCATATTCTGGTTGCTTAGCGATTAACTCAACTGGCCAGACTTCAGACACTTTAAAGCGTTTTGAAAACTCGACGAGTTGCCAGAGATCAGACTTAGCCCCTTCTGGCGCTTTTACTTGCTGATGCCATAGGTGAGTACGGCGCTCGGCATTGCCGTAAGCGCCTTCTTTCTCGACCCACATTGCCGTTGGCAAAATTAAGTCCGCCGCCATGGCTGTGATAGTTGGATAGGGATCTGAAACCACGATAAAGTTTTCTGGATTACGGAAACCAGGATAGATTTCATCGTTGATGTTAGGGCCCGCCTGCATGTTGTTGGTGCACATGGTCCAGTAGCAGTTGAGTTTGCCATCTTTGAGCATCCGGCTCTGGAGTACGGCATGGTAGCCAGGTTTGGCGGGAATCGTCCCTGCAGGTACTTGCCATAGTTTTTCGGTAATGGCGCGGTGTTTGTCGTTCGTCACTTCCATATCGGCGGGTAAACGATGGGCGAAAGTACCGACTTCACGTGCTGTACCGCAAGCCGAAGGTTGACCCGTTAATGAGAAAGGACTGTTACCCGGTGTGGCAATTTTGCCCGTGAGCAAATGGATGTTGTAGAGCATGTTGTTCGCCCACACGCCGCGAACGTGTTGGTTAATGCCCATGGTCCACAGACTCATGACTTTAACCTTAGGATCGGCATAGGCCTTGGCTAAGGTTTCTAACTTTTCGGGCTCAACACCACTCATCTTAGCTGCGTATTCCAGCGTATATGTGCTGACAAACTTGGCGTACTCGTCAAAGCTAATGGGGGTGGATTTACCATTGCCTGGATTTTTAGCTTTTTTCTCTAACGGATGGTCTGGACGCAGGCCATAGCCGATATCGTCAACGCCTAAGGCAAACTTAGTGTGTTTAGTGACAAAGTCGGTATTTATGGCTTTGTTTTGAATAATGTAATTGGCAATAAAGTTGAGGATCACTAAGTCCGATTGTGGGCGGAACACCATAGGGTTATCGGCTAAATCGAAGCTGCGGTTCTCAAAGGTCGACAGCACATGTACGCGGCAGTCTTTGTGGCTTAAGCGGCGGTCGGATAATCGTGCCCACAGAATTGGGTGCATCTCGGCCATGTTGGCGCCCCAGAGCACAAAGTGATCGGCGGCTTCTAAATCGTCATAGCAGCCCATGGGCTCATCAATACCGAAGGTACGCATAAAGCCACCCACGGCCGATGCCATACAGTGGCGGGCGTTAGGGTCGATATTGTTGGTGAGGAAACCGGCTTTATGCAATTTAGAGGCGGCGTAGCCTTCCCAAATAGTCCATTGGCCTGAGCCGAACATACCCACAGACGTCGGGCCTTTAGTGGCGAGGCTGTGTTTCCACTTAGCGGCCATTGTATCGAAGGCCATATCCCAACTGACTGGGGTAAACTCACCTTCTTTATGGTATTTGCCGTCTTTCATCCGCAGCAATGGCGTAGTTAATCTATCTTTGCCGTACATGATTTTCGATAAAAAATAGCCCTTGATACAGTTAAGACCACGGTTGACTGGACTCTCAGGATCGCCCTTAGTGGCGACTACTTTGCCCGCTTGGGTGCCGACTAATACGCTACAACCCACACCGCAAAAGCGGCAAGGGGCTTTATCCCATTTGATATTGTCTGGCTGTTCGGCAGCTTCGACCATCTTAATGGGAAGTGTGACGCCAACGGCTGTTGCGGCGGCAACCGCTGCGTTGGCCTTGAGAAACTCGCGGCGGCTTATGCTCATAATCTTTCCTCACTCTCTTGTTCTAAAGGTGCGACTTGGTGGTAAATCAAACTGGCGGATAACACGCCGGACAGGGCATTGATGGCTTCAACATTGTCGAGAATTGCTCTTTGGCTACTCCCTTCGAGGGTGACAACCAATTTCCCTTCTGGCGTAACCGCATGAATATCGGCGCCCATTAATGCGCAAATATTGGCTTCAACCTGTTGTAAGGTTTTAGGAGCGGCATGCACCACAAGGCTAGTGACGTGGTATTCCTGACTCATTGGGGTGACCTGTAGTGGCGTAAACTCGGTTACTTGATTTGGAAAAGCAGAGCAAACGAGTGCTGATACAGGCGAGTCTAGACCTGATAAAAAATGTGGGTATACCTCTCAAGAGGTATTGAAAGCGATAGTCGATCCGGATCAAAGTTTTGCGAGTGATCTAACTCTCAGTTTGAAATTTAAGCGGTGTGTTTATTGTGGATGAGGTGTGTTGTACTTGGCCGTATATGGGATACGGCCAATAATTCAAGATTATAAATATTGCCAACCTTTAAGTACTATCGCGGGGGGAATGGCATTGTCACTGCCTAAATCGGCTTCGCCTAAAGCATTGTCATAATGGATTTTGCCATCGCCCGTAGCGGTAATGGATTTGCCTCTTACCGAGCCGAAGATTTCGGGCCCACCGGGCAGATTGACTTTGGATTTAGGCGCGTAAAGCGCGGCATATATCGGCACGCTTCCACTGACAGTTACATCTTTATTTGAACCCGAATAAATCGCTAACGGCGGTTTATTGCTGCTGGTTAAGGTTTGGCTTTTAATGCTATTGCCGTTATTGGTACCTGCCGTAAAGGAAATTTCACCATTCACAAATAACGTTAAACTTGAACCTGGGGCGATATTAAGTTGGTTTGCGCCACTCATTTTAAAATCACCATTGATGATCAGCGTTACATCTCCACCACTGATGTTTAATACACCATCGCTACTCATGACTAAGCTGTCGAGGTTAAATACTGGGGTTTCAGAACCGAAGATGTTTTCTGAGCTTGAGGACAGGGCAGGAAACGCATTACTGTTACCTGAACTCGCTGTCGAGCCCGTTGGCGAAATGGTGATATTTTGGGTTGATGCTATTGTTCTCGCGCCATTGTTGGGCATTTTAAACCCTCCCATCACGGCGCCAATATCTAAGGGATCGCAGGACTTAGTGGGAACGGGAGGGACATTAGGCGCTTGTTTCACTGCTTGGCCAATGCTGCTATTTTGATGGAAGTTGCCATCACCGCCATATTGAAGTGTCCCATTCACTTTGGCACCAGGGGCCGTTGATGCGTTGTTATTGGCTTGCACTGAGCCTTCAACAGTGCCACTATTTTTTAGCTCGAAATTATGACCCGCAGCGATATTTCCACCGACCGTACCTGTGCCTACGATGACATCTTTATTGCTTTGAATATTGCCCACTAGGGAAGATGAGCCGGTTAATGTGACATTTCCCGTTGCACTGACATCGCCGTAAATCGGCGAATTGCCCGACAAGGTTACATCGGCATTCGGTTCAACCGTCGTCACATTGCCTTTGCCGTGCTTATTGAGTTGGCTGTTGCCTTGATCATTATTGAAGCTATCGCCGTAGGCGCCTTTTCGTGAGTCATAACCATCGATTGTACTACTACCAGTCAGATTGAGGCTCTCGCAGGAAACGATGGCATCGTTAAAAATGTTATTGCCCTTTGCGCCTTTTAGGGCGAAGAGTGCATTGAGTTTGGCCTGACCTTCTAAGTGTTGCCCTGTGCTGTTGACGCTGAGTTCGGCGCTCGGGGTCACGGTTTTTGTTAACGTATAAGCGCTGCTGTCGATACTGCCTGAGGCACTTTTTGGCAGGCTGTCATTTAAAGAGGCTGCCGTGCTTTGGGGTACTTTAATTAAAGTCGCTTTGAGGGTGTTATAGCTTTCATACATGCCTTGTTCGGCGGTGAGTTGCGCATTGACTTGCTTCTGGAAGTTCCCGCTCAGCCGCTCTTGTACTAAGTTATCTCGCAGTGATGTCACGACCAATAAACTGGCTAATATACTGAAGACTAAGACGATAAGTAACACTGCACCCTTTTGCTTATTAATACTGCCGCGAAGTGGCGAAGCGTGAGCAAATGAACGTTCCGTGTGCATGTCTGTGCTTCCTCGTGCCTATGGCACTTGTTGTGAATTAATGGCTTGTTGCCAAAGAGGTTTACGCAGTGCGATCTGTAAGCTAATACCCTGATCATATTGGGTCGGTAAAGCTAAGGGTTTCAAATTAATACTGACGAGTTCACCAGTTTGAGAGAAGTGAGCCGCTTCTAGCCCAGTGAGAAGCGTTTGTGCACTATCACCATCGTCGCAGGATAAGTTAGGTGCTAAAAAGCTAAAGGTTTCGGTGTAATCAGCGGTTTTACTTTGGCCTAAACAGCTAATACTCGGTTGGTTTGCGGAGGCACGCGTGCTTAGGACGAGTTCGTTAGCCGATACAAGGGCGACATTATCCGCCTGTTTGATGCTTTTACTGAGCGTTAGCGTGGCGTACCTTAAGGCGTCAGCGGCATTTTCTAGACGTTTACTTTCCTCAACAGTAGTCTTAAGTGGCGCAAAGAAATTGATCACAGCGATCATGATGATTAGCCCTAATACCATGGCAATCATCAGTTCGGATAAGCTAAACCCCGTTTGTCTTGAGGTGAGTTTAATGTGTCTCCGTTGAGTGCGATGAGCTGAAATCACAGTTAAACCTTACACAGATGCGGAAAGCTGGCGTTAAGACTGACGCTATTATTGGTATCGACTCGACCATCTTGCCAAGTCACAGTAATTGCCATGTTGTCTTGATAAGTGTCGGGTAATACTAAGTCAAAGCCTGCGGGAAAATCTTGGCTTAAACTGGCTCTAAAATTGATATCTTCGAAGCGGGCGGGTTGCTTTTGCACTTCGCATAATCTTGGCCAAATCTGCTCAATGACATTTTGCGCTTGCACTGTGGCAACAGTGTATTGAAAGCTATTGCTGGCATGTTGTAGCGATGATAGCTGTGCTTTTGCCAGTGCAAGCAATGAAGTGACTGATACCACGAGTGAGACTAAAACTTCTGTCATGGTAAAGCCAAGGTGTTTTTTACCTATGTGATTAAAGGCTTTCATGCACAATCCCCGCTCTGAAGCTGACTTTGGCCGCTCGGTAAAATGCATAAATTCATGTTTTCACCTTGACTGTTCGCCAATGAAATACTGGTTTTGGCTGTATTGCCCGTGGCACTGATGCTGATACTAGCCAGTCCTGTTACTGCAACCCCACGTGTCGGGGGCGTAAAAACCTTCAATTCGTTATCGTCGCTATCTTTAATGACCCAAAGTCCCGCTTCTGTTGCCGTGAGGGTAATTGAAGTGCTGCGTTTTATCGCTTCGCTGCGGGCAAATTTATAGCTAGAGACCAATTCATTCGCGGCTGCGGTTAGCTGTTCACGTGCCATAACATCGCGGTACGAAGGGAGTGCTAAGCTGCCTAAAATACCGATAATCGCGACGGTAACCATAAGCTCAACTAAGGTAAATCCATGATTCCATGGGTTTGACATTTAATTCGTCCAACAATTGGCAGCGGGAGTTCGCACGCCTTTCTGATTAATGCTTAAGGTGCCACAGCTATCCGATTGGCGGCTGGTTGGGACTGCCGAGAGGGAGAAACTTAACTTGTCGTCCGCCGGTGTGTAGCTAAAAGTGTAGTAAGGACTGTTGGTTAAGGTTTGCGCAGCAGGATACTTACCTTGACGGGAATAATTGCGTTCTAATGCTTGCACGCTCGTCATCAAATATTGCTGGGCATCGAAACGACGACCTTGCTTTAGGTATTCGGAAAAAGAAGGGATAGCGATAGCGGCGAGAATGCCGATGATGGCTACGACGATCATGAGTTCAATTAAGGTAAACCCTTTCTCTATGCGGATGATAGAACTCATTAACAACTCCATTTGTGCTGGCTGATGCGTATTGCAGTTACTCATAAATACGAGAGTTAAACTGTTTCTTTTATGTTATGACAACGTTGTCATTTGATTTTATGATAATGTATTTGGGTTGACTTTAAAATGCAACAATTGGTTGATTATTAGTCTTTAACTCGATCGCAAATAGGGCGTTATTGTGGGCTTGGTCACGTATCTGATGTTGATATATCTTTATGTAACAGTGGCTTAAGATGATTTTTCAACATGGCTATCTTGTTATGTTACTTCGCGCTGACTTAGCATTTCTGGTTATTAATAGCGATGTTTAGGCTCAATAGCCCGTTAGCTCCATATAACCCGTACCTGTATGGCTGCCAGAGAGTTGCACTGGGCCTTCCCAGTAGGGCGTTGATAATGGCATAGCGCTATTGGTATTGAGCGGGGTGATAGTGAGATCGATATTTTCGCTGGGGATTTTTACCTGCCAGCTAACGGGATAGTCGCCATTGACTGTGTGTTGCCATTTAAGAGGCGTCATCTGAATGTCATTGGGATTGTCAGTGGAATTAATGTTGCGCCCAGTGCCATCGGCAAACATTCTTCTGGCGCTATAAAATGCTGAGATAGGTGCATTCTTTGCGGACTCTGCTGGCGACTGATCCCGTAGCTGAAACAACATCAGCGTCGAGCCATCATTTAACCTGAGCGCGAACCAATCCCAGCCCTGTTGCGTTTTAGTGAGAAATTGCGAGCTCCATTCCCTGTCGAGCCAACCTTGGCCTGTGACTCGCTCCACTTTGCCATTGCGGTTGATTTCACCTGAAATTTCAATAAAGGGTTGGCTGTAATAGTAAGAGGCTACTTGGCCGTCGCGGCTTTTAAGGCTATAGCCGTTAACGCCTTGGTATTGCAGTGGCGCTTGGCTATTAAGCTGAAGTCGATAGCTAAAATCAGGATTCTCCACCGTTAAGGTCGCGGGAAAGAGTGCATTGGTTTCGCTCTGCCAGTGCCAGTTATCGAGGCGGATTTGATAAGGATCTAATTTCACCTCGGCAAACTCGCTATGGCGGCGCGACCACTTTTCTTGAGCCAGATGAGTTTGACTCGAGGTTAATGCGCTATGAGCTAAATAAAGCTGCTGAGTCGCCCAAGTGGATTCATTTTGAGGAACCACATCTGTTGCTTGCGGTACTGTTGTTTGTGGCGCGATTGTTTGCAGAGTTGTTTTTTGTGGAGCAAGGGGGTTAAGGGCGACTCTAAACTGCGTCCACTGGGCACCGAGTTGCTCACCTGTTTCTGTGGTTAAATTGGCGGTCAGATACCACCATTCTTGGCGAAAGTTATTGTGCGCCAAGTGATCTCGGGGAAATTCAAATCTATAACCGGGAACAACAGGCGTAAAAGCTAGATCATCTTGATTATTCGAGTTTTTCCCTACCACATTGGCCATGGATTTGGATTGAGTGTTTTGCGTCGATGGCGTTTTATCGCAGCCGCCGATAAGCATTAACCCAACCACTGCCCATACAATACTGTTCAGATTGAGTGTTTTCATCACAGTGTCTCCTGCTGCAGACTGGCGACCAGTGGTTTGCGGGTTTGCCAATACAGCGGCAAGAGCACGGCTAAGGTGCAGGTGGTTAAGGCAATCAGTATTGCTTTGCCATAGGCTTGCCAATCCCAAATCATTTTTATCGTCCAGCCAAAGGCTTGCAAGGTGATCTTATTGATGAGCAGGTAACCTAGCAGTGCACCCGTTGGCATAGCGAGCAGACAAGTGATCAGCACTACAATCAGCATTTGCATAAACACCATACCGCGCAGCGCATTACGACTCACGCCAAGGGAATACAGTCGTGCCAGTGGCGCTTGCCGTGCCTGAGTTAACATTAAACAGGCACTAAAAAGGCCAATCGCGGCGACAATCAGCGTCAAACTATTCAGCACTAAGGTAATCGAAAAAGTCCGCTTAAACATGGCGATAGCTTGGGTTTTAATCTTAGTTTGACTGTAGATTTGCGCTTGCGATAAGCCTAACTCGGCAGCCAGTTGGATTTGCAGTTCATCGAGTTCCGTTTCACTGATCTTGCTGCCTCGCTCTTTACCGTAAAAATTCGCCGCCAAGCTGATCGGCAGCACAGGTAATTGTGCCTTTTGCCATAATGGCTGGCTGATAATCACCTCGTTGCGGGTATTACCGTGGTCATAATAAATGCCGCCGATAATGGCTTGGCTGTTACCGGTTTTCTTAAGCGCATCCAATGACACGCTATCGCCAAGCTGCAATTGGTATTTGATGGCTAAGGGCTCGCTCACTAAGATCACGGGGGCATTAAAGTAGGATTGCCACAGAGTCGGTAGGCTTTCTTTTAGTGCACTGGTGTGGCGAATCGAATATTCATCACGGCTAAGTAGGCTAATTGGAATTGTTTGTGCGCTCGAATTATCCGTCGATACCGGGAGTGAAAGCTGGGCTTCAATTTGCCATTGCTGATAAAGACCGCTGACTCTAGGATCCTGCATCAGTTGGGTTTGAATCGTGTCGATGCGCTGGCTCGGTGGACGGATGTAGAGATCGGCATGCAAGCGGGTTTCTAGCCAAGTCCGCAGGGTTTGCTCGAAGCTACCCACTAGGGTGTTCATCGACACATTGGCACTGAGCGCCAGCAAGATTGCCATCATAGCTAGGGAGAGTGGTGCTATAAGCTCGCGGGTTTCGGCGAGCAGATATTGCCATAATCCGGGGCGCGCCAAGGGCATTAAGGCACTGACGCCCCAATGCAGCAATTGCGGCAACAACAAGGGGATCGCGATAGCGACGATACCGAGCAACACTAAGCTGATGTTATAGCTTTGACTGAAGGGAAATAGCAGCGCCGCTACGGTCAGTAAACCACAGGCTAAGACAAATTGAATACTATGGGTTTTGCGGTGTGCCTGCATCTGCTGATAACGATTCGCCCCTTGTGCCAGTGCTTGGCGCGTAAGATCTAAATACAAGGGCAAGCAAGCGGCAAATGCGGCGCCTAAGGTGAGGGCAATTGCCTCGATAAGCCAAGTCCATTGCCAAATACCGGGGAGTAAGTGGGCGCCATACATTTGCTCTAGGGTCATGGCGACCATAGGTTGCAGCCAGTGGCTGAGTTGTAAACCACTGATAAAGCCCAAACTTGAGCCTATGACAACCAACAAAATTAATTCTAACATTAGCGCCGTCATCAAGGCGCGGCGCTCGATTCCCTGTTGTAATAACTGCACTAACAGTTTTTGTCGTTTCATTAGGCTGTAGCGCACACCGTTATAGGCGATAAAGAGGCCGACAACGAAGGCTAACATGCTCATGGCATTAAGATTAAGGTGAAAACTGCGGGTCAGCGCTATCAGCGCTTGGCCTTGATCTTGCTGGCTAAAACTGGCCTTTTGCGGCGTAATGCCCAAAGTGTCGAGATGGGATTTTAGTTGAGGTAAGTTTTCTCGCTCGCTGAACATGGCGATATAGCTTAATCGGCCTTGCATGTTCAGTAATCGCTGGGCGAGGGAAATATCGGCCAAGATGGCGCTGCCGAGGCCAAAACTGTCATCAACTGTAATAACGTCTAAGGTGCTATTTTCTAAAGCAAGTTTACCGTCGGGTGCTACTTTGGCAGCTAGGCTGCGGCTGATTATCACTGTGGGGGCGCCATTCAGCAGATCGGCAAGCGGTAAGGCATTCATCTGCGGCGAGGTGGTTGAGTGCGTTTCACTCGAGGCGTGACTTCTCGATTTTTGTAGCGTTAATGCGGCAATCAGATCGCTGCCTTCCAGTTGCCAAAACTGACCATTCTTACCGGAGATTTTGCCATTCACGACGGCGAGACTCTGACTTAATCCGGCTCGTCTTAAGTCGAAATAAACAGATTCATCTAAGGTATTTTGTCCAAGAGGCGGCGTGAGTAACACATCGGCGCGTTGACTCAAAAGCTCAGTCGCATCGCTATAGCTGCGCACGGCATTATCGTTGGTCGCTTTAACCCCAATCAGTAGCGTCACGGCCAAGGCGATACCGAGCAGAATGGCTCCTGCTTGTATGGGCGCATGGCGATAATGGGCGATAAACACCTTTAGGCTGAGCCATGTCAGTCTCAGCCCAGTCTGCTGAAGTCCAGTAGATGTTGCTTTCGTGAGCCGTTTATTGTTCATAGATAGCGACTGCACCTTGGGATAAGTGCCAACGTTTTTGCATAAAGGCGGCGCACTCTTCGCTATGGGTCACCATTAAGATACTGGTTTGGCTTTCTCGCGCCAGTTCACACAGTAATGCCATGACTTGCTTACCCGATACATCATCTAAGTTACCTGTGGGTTCGTCGGCTAGCAGCAAGGTCGGTTTATGGGCTAAGGCGCGGGCGATGGCGACCCGCTGTTGTTGACCGCCGGACAGGGCTTCAACTGGGCGATGAAGTAATGGCATCAGCCCAAGTTTTTCAACCAGATAGTCACACCAGGCAGACCACGGCTGCGCGGTTAAACTTAAGGAGAAGGCGATATTGTCTTTCACGTTGAGTGGCGTGAGTAAGTTAAATTGCTGAAACACGACACCTAAGGAATTGCGCCTGAAACGGCTCCAATCTTTGTCTTGCCAAGTTGAGGTGGACGCTTGTTCTAGTAAGATTTCGCCCGAGTCTGGCATTTCAAAACCGGCGATCAGGTTGAGTAAGGTGCTCTTGCCGCTGCCGCTGGGACCTGTGAGTGCCACGGTTTCGCCTCTATGGATCTGCAGGTCAACCGCTTGCAGCACTTGATGATATTGCTCGCCATCACGAAAGCACTTGCTGACTTGGTTAAGCTTGGCGACTGGGTGAAGCTTGTCGACAGGATTTGGTTTAGCGACGTCGGCCATTGAGCAACTCCTTTATATCTATTGGCGGCTTATGTGGTAAGCAGTGTTTGCAACATATCCTGGCTGCAATTTAGCATTGCAATCCCGTGTTCAAGATAAAGCATTTTCTATTCAGATAGATACTGATTTTTCCTGTAATGGGATCATAAACGGGATCACAAAACATAAATCGTCACTTGCCGTAAAAATAGTCAATTGAATTAAATCCTCGACGAACTGTGAGCAAACGGCTTGAGCTGACGCCGCGTTTGTTGCATTCTGTGCGTCCTGTTAGCTTGGGAGTTAATCTCAATCTAACAATCCGTTCGGATGAAGGTAGCAGGAGAGTGGGGAATTGACCCCACACCGACGAGGCAACTTTGGTTTTATTTGAAGCGACGGTTTTATTGAATCGAATCTTCCCATAAAAACAAAGCACTCTTTCAGGTGCCGTAAGGCGTGGACTGTTACTGGACGAGCCTCTGGAGAGACTACCAGTTGCACTCATTGTGCAATCAGGTGGCGCCGAAGGCGAAAGTGTCGTGGTGTTATTGTATAACCTGCGACGCGAAACGCTCAGGCAAAAGGACAGAGGAGAGGATGACTGCACAGTCCCTGTCGTTTGTCGTCGTGGGCTATTTTTACTCTTTTGCTTGAGATGGAGTACTTTTGCTCTTATTGAAAGCACTCGTGTAGAGCTCTCGCTTGCTACGCTTTTAGCGTTCAGCTTAGGCGATTCTCGGCTGAGATTAGGTCAAAATAGCTCGCTATAGCGTCCGACTGCGGCGCGTCACAGCCATTTCTTTTCCTCCTCCGTTTATTAATTTTGTTGTTTAATATTCGAGGAATATCATGAGTTTTCAAGCTTTACTTGCCAGTATTAATGGCATCGTCTGGGGCCCAATCACCCTTTGTTTGCTGGTGGGCACGGGGATTTATCTCACTGCGCGCCTCAAGCTTATCCAAGTTTTTCGTCTGCCTATGGCGCTGGGATTGTTATTTAAACCGGCAAAAGGTCATGGGGATTTATCTTCCTTTGCGGCGCTTTGTACGGCGCTGTCCGCCACTATCGGTACCGGTAATATTGTTGGCGTGGCGACGGCAATAAAAATGGGTGGCCCTGGGGCGTTATTTTGGATGTGGCTGGCGGCATTTTTTGGCATGGCGACTAAATATGCTGAATGTATGTTGGCGGTAAAGTACCGTACCACCGATGCTCGTGGGCAGATTGCGGGTGGCCCTATGTATTATATCGAGCGCGGCCTTGGTCTGCCTTGGATGGCGAAATTGTTCGCTCTTTTTGGGGTTGGTGTGGCCTTTTTCGGTATCGGTACTTTTGCACAGGTTAACGCCATCAGCGATGCGCTGACGATTGCCTTTGAGGTGCCGACTTGGTTGACCGCAACTGTGTTGACTGTGTTAGTTGCCGCAGTCACTTTGGGTGGCGTAAAGCGCATTTCAAATGTGGCGCAAAAACTTGTGCCTGCGATGTCGATTGGTTATGTGCTGGCCTGCGTGTGGATCTTAGTCGGTTTCTCCGAGCAGATTTTACCCGCCTTAGCTTTAGTGATTGAATCTGCCTTTACGCCACTCTCAGCTGCGGGGGGCTTTTTAGGGGCGACAGTTGCACAGGCGATTCAAATAGGTATTGCCCGCGGTGTGTTCTCGAACGAATCTGGATTAGGTAGTGCACCCATTGCCGCCGCTGCCGCTAAGACCAATGAACCCGTTGAGCAAGGTCTCGTCAGCATGACGGGTACTTTCTTCGATACCATTATCATTTGCACTATGACGGGGTTAGTGCTGATCATCACTGGGGTATGGAGTGGTGAGACGGCGGGTGCCGCGATGACGAGCGCGGCATTTGCCCTCGGCGGCTCAGCGGTTGTGGGTCAGTATCTGGTGACCATTGCGCTGGTGTGTTTTGCATTCACGACGATTTTGGGCTGGCATTATTATGGTGAACGCTGTTGGTATTACTTGGTCGGCGAGCGCGGGCTACGCATGTATCAAGTGGTGTTTTTGGTGCTGATTGCCGGTGGTGCTTTTATCAAACTGGATGTGATTTGGTTGTTGGCCGATACGGTTAATGGTTTGATGGCGATCCCTAACTTGATCGCCATTGTGGGCTTGAGGCATATCATCATCGCCGAAACCCAAAGTTATTTTGCTCGTATCTTACCTAATCAAACCTTAGAGACGGCTTCTTAGAGACGGCTTATTAGTGTTGTTAAAACAATAAATTACTTCACATTATTTTAACGTTCGCATTGTCGTCACTGGTTTCTTGGTTTACTTTATATGCACTATTTAAAAAATAGTGCATATAAAATCGAGGACTTTAAGGCGACGCCATGGACAAAAGTAAACTTCGTACTTTTCGCAGCAGAATATTATCCCACATAGCCTTGCCTCTCGTTTTAATCATGGCGAGCGTTTATGCTGTCAATGCTTGGTTTAGTTATCTCTCCACTGAGAATCGGCTTTACCATAGCCTGACGCAAGAGGCGAGTCACTCGGCTTCGCGTCTGCAATTGTTACTCGAGCACGCACAAGCTAATACCCAAGGCCTTGCTGATTTTATTGGTTTTTTGTCGAGTAAAGAAGATATGAATGACACTGAGAGCGTGAAAAGTGTCTTGATGAATCGGCTCAAACGTAATCCTGATTTCTTTGGCTCCGCAGTCGCGTTTAAACCCAACACCTTTCCCAATCGCAAACTCTTTTCTCCCTATGTTTACCGCGACACCAGTGGTAGCGACGATCTCCATTATATCGATATTGGTGCCGAGGGTTACGATTATACCGATGGCACTTGGGATTGGTGGAACAATGCCATCAATCAAGCGGCGGGCTACTGGTCAAAGGCCTACTTTGATGAGGGGGCGGGCAATATTCTGATGGTGACTTATTCGGCTCCTTTTGGTGAGGCGGAGCATTATTTTGGCGTCGCGACGGTTGACTTAGCGTTAGATGGCTTGCCAAAACAATTAGGAATTGCGCCTAATCGACTGGTGGTTTTAGACGATCAAGGACGGCTTATTTATCATGTTGATAAAGACAAAGTACTGGCCACGACTTCGACACAGTTGTTTGATAAAAATAAACATAGGAATGCTGACTTTTGGGGCTTACAAACGAAAGGACTTGATGGTCAGGCTAGGTTTGTTGACGACAAGGATGTGGTGTACCTCGCGAGTATTGCGACTGTCCCACAGCTAAAATGGCGCGTTATAGTGCTAGCACCAGAGCAAGATTTGTACACAGCACTGCTCGATGATATCGCATCCATAATACTCAATTTAAGCTTATTAACCCTCTTATTATTGCTGACTTGTTATCTGGCGGCGAAACGGTTAACTCGGCCGTTAGAGCTACTCGAGTCGGGTATCTTGTCCTTTGGACAGGGTAAAACTCAGCAGCTCATAATTCCCCAAGGTGCTGTGAGTGAGATTGTGACGCTGAGTAATACCTTCAATCAAATGGCGGAATTACTTGCAGAACGTGAACAAGCCATTCTTGATTCCCGCGGTAATCGCTTTGCGCGCCTAATTGATGGTATGAGCGATAAGTCTTTCTATTGTTCCCTCGAACCTAATGGCCAACTCGCCCAGGTTAGTGAGGGGGTAACTAAGGTGCTGGGGATCTCCCCTGATTTGCTCAAGCGCAAATATCAAAGACTCTTCTCGGCTAATCCCCTCAATGAGAAGAACTGGGAATATACCGATTTAGCCTTAAAGGGCCAGAATGTGCCTTCGCATCAAGTGGAAATGCTAGATGAAAAAGGGTATTTAAGAAGGCTCGATGTCTTTATGCAGCCATTATTATCAGATACTGGTGAGTTAATGTCGGTGGAAATGTTATTTACCGATGTCACAGAGCAGTTTTCAGCGGCGGCTTGGTCAAATGCCGTGCTTGAGGCTGCGCCTGAGGCCATGTTGATTGTCGACCAACAGGGGTTAATCGTTTTTACTAACAGTCGTTGCCAGCAGCTTTTTGGATTTGATACAGGGGCTATGTTGGGTTTGCAAGTTGAGCAGTTACTACCACAAGAATTGGGTACCCGACATGTTCTTGAGCGACAACAATTCCTTCGCGAAGGCCGCGATAGAGGCATGGCAAATGCGCGTCATGTTCGGGCTTTAAAAGCCGATGGTAATGAATTTATTGCTGAAATTGCGCTGAGTATGCTCCCTGCGGATGCGGATGGACAAAAGCAAGTTGCAGCTTCGATTCGCGATATGACGGATAAAATTGCGGTTGAACTTAAAATTCGGGAGAGTGAGGAGCGTTTTCGTGGATTGGTCTCCAATATCCCTAGCGCCGTATATCGTTTACGTATTGGCGATATTTGGGTAATGGAATATATCAGTGACAATATTGGTGAAATTACGGGATATGCCGCAAGCCAATTTATCAATAATCAGAATCGTACTTATATCTCTTTGATCATCGAGGAAGATCGGGGCTTCTGCCTGCACGAAATGGATAAAGCACTCGCACTTCAAGCTACCTTTGAAGTGGAATATCGTATCCGCCATCGCGATGGCAGTGTGCGCTGGGTGCATGAGAAAGGTAAGGCAAGTTATACCGAAGAGGGCGTTCCACTTTGGTTCGACGGCAGTATTGATGACATCACAGAGAGTAAGTTTGCTATAGGGCAGCTAGAGGCTTCGCGCCTGCAATTGACCAATATTACAGAGTCTATTCCTTGTACCGTGTACCAATTGTTGTGGCACTCGCCTACTGATCGCAGATTTACCTTTCTCTCTGGTGCGGCAATGAAAATGCTGGGGCTACATCGTGATGATCTTATTAGTAATTTTGACATCATCGCTGAGCGAATTTTTGATGAAGAAAGGCCGGATGTCGTGCTGGCACTTTCGGGTAAGAGTGAAGATAGGTTTCAATGGATCCGCGAGTTTCGTTATCGCCATCCCAATGGCAGCATACGTTGGATGGAAGCTGGTGCGAGCGGCCATGTAGAAGAAGATGGCGCTATTACTTGGAATGGGTATGTAATGGACATCACCCAACGCAAGAGCATAGAACAAGAGTTAGCCCTCAGTGAAGCGCACTTTAAGGCACTGTTTGATGGTGCGACCATTGGTATCGTCAATGTGGATGTTAAAGGCGTTATCTTAGATTGTAATGATCAATTCTGTGCCGATATGGCGCGGTCACGGGAGAGTTTACGCAATACCGCAATTTTTGAGGTCCTTAGCGCGCAAGATAAGCTTATCGCCAAGGAGCAATTTAAGGAATTGGTCGGTGGCAAAATTGACCATTATCGTGGCGAGAGAAGCTTTATTCGTCCTTCTGGTGCACCTTTATGGATGACGGTCAATGTGTCGGCACTGTTAGATGCCCAAGGACAATTTGAATCGGCTGTGATAAGCATGGTCGATATGACAGAGCTTAAATTACTCTCCGATGAACTGTTACTTGCCAAAGAGCAAGCCGATGCCGCCAGTAAAGCCAAAGGTGACTTCTTGGCGAATATGTCCCACGAAATACGCACCCCAATGAATGCCATTATCGGCATGTCGCAGCTGTGCTTACAGACCGAATTAGATAAAAAACAGAAAAACTATGTGGAGAAGATTGAGCGGGCATCGCAGTCTTTACTGTCTATTATCAATGACATTCTGGATTTCTCTAAGATTGAAGCGGGTAAGCTCGACATAGAATCTGTGCCATTTCAGCTCGATACTATGCTGGAAGATCTCAGCGATATGTTTTCTGAGAAAGCCGCCCACAAGCAGATTGAATTGTTATTTGCAGTCGCCCCTAACGTGCCGCGTTACTTATATGGTGATTCGCTGCGATTAGGGCAAGTGTTGATTAATCTGATGAATAACGCCATTAAGTTCACCGAGCGGGGTGAAGTATTACTGTCGTTAAATCTTGTTGAACAGCAAGATGATGATGTCGTGCTGCGTTTTAGCGTGCGTGACAGCGGCATAGGCTTAACTGAGCAGCAGCAAGCAAAATTATTTAAATCCTTTACCCAAGCGGATACTTCAACCACCCGTAAATACGGTGGTACAGGCTTAGGCTTGGCTATTTGCAAGCAACTCGTTGAACTCATGGGGGGCAATATTGGTGTCGAAAGTCAATTTGGTCATGGCAGCACCTTCTATTTCACTGTGAAGTTACAAATTTCCGAGGGCCAAAAATTAGTGCTTGAGCAAGAGCTTGAGGGCATGTCTGTGCTGGTGGTAGATGATAACGCGACCGCCAGAGACATAATGCGTACAACGCTCGAAAGTATGGGCTTTAGAGTCGATACGGTTCGTTCAGGAGAAGAAGCAATAAGCCGCTGTTTACTGCAGACCTATGAAGTGGCATTAATCGATTGGAAAATGCCCAATATGGACGGGGTAGAAACCGCCCGTCAGATCCAACTACAGGCTAAGTCTCAGCCTAAGATCTTGATGGTATCCGCCCATGCGAATCATGAATTTATCACTCAAATTGAGCAATTAGCACTGGCGGGGTACATCAGTAAACCCATCAGCGCCTCACGCATGCTCGATGGCATAATGAATGCGATTGGCCGTGAAGGCATATTACCAGTGAGACGCCGCACCGAAGAGCTGGCGCCGCAGTTATTATTGCCACTTCAAGGGAAACGTATCTTATTAGTGGAAGATAACGAGATGAACCTTGAAGTCGCCAGCGAGTTTTTAGAGCAAGTGGGGATTATTTTATCCATAGCGACCAATGGCCAAATCGCCTTAGATAAGCTATCCCAACAGCATTTCGATCTAGTGTTAATGGACTGCCAAATGCCGGTGATGGATGGTTATCAAGCCACTAAAGCGATAAGGAAAAGGCCTGAGTTGGCAAATTTACCTGTCGTCGCTATGACTGCTAATGCGATGGTCGGTGATAGAGATATGTGTCTTAGGGCAGGGATGAATGACCATATTGCCAAGCCCATAGAAGTGAATGTGCTCTATCAAACCCTATTGAAATACCTCGGATCTTCTGGAATTTCTGCTGCGATAAGGGCGGAAGCCTCAACTCAGTTAACTTCGTCCAGCGCACAGGGGGAAGTCAGCAATGGCGCTGATAAAACGGTATTGCTCAAGTGGCCAGAACACCCTGAGTTGGATATTGATAGAGGTTTGCAACTGGTGCAGCATTCGACGCGTCTTTATCAACGAATCTTTGATCGTTTCGTGAGCAGTCAACGTAATGTGGTGGAGCAGGTTCGCAAAGCCATCGCGGCGAATCAAGTCGACGATGCCGTGCGTATCGCCCACACCCTTAAAGGCTTAGCGGGTAATTTAAGTTCGGCTAAATTGGTGGAATTAGCACGTTTGCTTGAGTTGCATTTAACAGAGAAAGCGCCCTATGAAGATGAGTTAGTTCAAATTCAACCGCTAGTGGCCTCTATCTGCGATGCGATTGAACAGGCGAAGCCTGTGATAGTGTATCAAGCCGAGCCCCAAGCGGTGGACTTGCTATCAGATGAGGACTTGAGAGCCGCATTACGGGTCTTACGTCAGAATCTAGATGAAGCCGATGCCAGCGCTGTGGCAAAGATTGATGCGTTAAAGCCGAAGGTGAGTAGTGCAATGTGGCAAACATTAAGCCCCGCTTTATCTATGATTAACCAGTATCAGTTTGATGAGGCAATCGACTTAATTGACGATGTGATTACACAGTTAGGATAGAAAGCGGTAGCGCGAATTTATAATGTGTGACATTGAGTGGAGTTGTTAATGGAAAAAGCAACAATATTAGTCGTCGATGACACACCTGAGAATATTGATATTTTGATCGGTATTCTAGGTGATGATTACAAAGTCAAAGTGGCGATCGATGGGCCAAGGGCATTAGCGTTAGTGACAAAATCGCGGCCTGACTTGATTCTGCTCGATGTCATGATGCCAGGTATGAATGGCTATGAAGTCTGCAAGCTGCTAAAGCAAGAGCCGCTGACCAGCCATATTCCGGTGATATTCGTGACCGCCTTATCTGAAATTGCTGATGAAGCCCAAGGTTTTGCATTGGGCGCGGTGGATTATATTACTAAGCCTGTCAGTGCGCCTGTCGTTAAAGCGCGGGTTAAAACGCATCTTGCGCTCTATGATCAAAAACGTCTACTCGAACAACAAGTTAAAGTTCGTACCCACGAATTAGAAGAAACCCGTTTCGAGATTATCCGTCGTCTTGGCCGTGCTGCTGAATACAAGGACAACGAGACGGGTCTACATGTTGTGCGTATGAGCCATTACGCCCGCATATTAGCGATAAAGCTCGGCTTACCGACAACCTTTTGTGACTTGATTTTTAATGCGGCGCCTATGCACGATATTGGTAAAATCGGTACGCCCGATGCTGTGCTGAAAAAGCCAGGGAAACTTGATGCGCAGGAATGGGAAATTATGCAGCAGCACGCCGCCATAGGTGCAGAAATTATTGGAGAACATAGCGATCCGTTATTGCAAATGGCCCGTCGTATCGCCTTAACTCACCATGAGAAGTGGGATGGTTCAGGTTACCCCAATGGCTTGGTAGGTGAAGAAATTCCCCTTGAAGGGCGTATCACCGCGATTGCGGATGTGTTCGATGCGCTGACTTCGCAACGGCCTTACAAGCAGGCTTGGACGATTGAAGCAACTATGGAGCTATTTGAAAATCAAGCGGGAAAACATTTCGATCCTAAGTTGGTGGAGGAGTTCAAGCAAATCCTGCCAGAAGCAATTGCCATTCGAGATACTTATTTAGAAAATTGATGCTCGAAGTGCATTGACTAAGGTAAAGGCGCCATTGGCGCCTTTATTTTGCTTCAATATTTTATACTAATTATATTAAATCAAAGCATTACGCTTCATCTAATGAGTAGGGCAGGGCTTGGATCGTTAAATGTGATTGTTCATCGTCGGCAAAACGCAGCTGAGTATCATTAGGCGTGTCATTAGGAAGTACGGCGGTTAACAAGACTTGATTGCCACGCTGTACAAACTCAATGATTTGACCGCCACGGCGAAAACTGTCTTCCATCGCGATTTCGAGGCCTGATGCTAGGGTGATTTGAAGACTAGTGTGACCGCGCAAAATATACAGGGCGCGTTTATTACCACCGCGATATTTCATGCGCGCTATGGTTTCTTGCCCCATGTAACAGCCCTTATTGAAGCTGATACCGTTAACCGCTTGTAGATTACACATCTGCGGTACGTACTGGCTGGCATGGCTGGCGGCAAGGTTGGGGTAACCTGCTGCAATCTCTAACGCTTGCCATGCACTGGCGTCAAATACACTCAGTTCCGATTGCGCAACTAAAGCTGCTGCGGCATCTGGTGTTAATACTAAAATAAAACGTTCAGCGTCTTTTAAAATCGCACCCTTTTCAATGAGTGTGAGCTCTTGCTGAATGTCACCAAAATGTTTGTTCACGAATTGGCTTGCCTGTTCACCAGCAACGCCGAGCAGAGTCCACTCAGCGGATGCATTGCTTAAGGTGGCTTTACTAAACACGGCATATTTTTGTAACTGGGGTAAATCGACTTCGATGGCATCCTTTGGCATCAACATAAAGAGTGCATCTTGAATGGCAAAGGTTCTGAAACTGGCCAGCATTTTACCTTTAGGATCGCAATGGGCGCCCCAGCGCCATTGATCTGTGGCCAATGAGCTGATATCTGTGGTCACTTGGCCATGGATAAAACTGCGGCCTTGTTCTCCAACGACTTTGATGAGGCCCAAATGAGATAAGTTGGCAAGCATAAGTGGAGGCAAGGTAGCGTCCAGATCCCAATGGGGCGTAGAAACTGAAATAGTCATAGCGAGATCCTGAAAATAAAGACGATGTGAGAGGCTAGATTGTAACGGAATTCCAGTTGGCTCAAAAGCATAAGGCGCACATATCTGTGAATGATCTGTGCGCCTTATTATGTGTGCTTTAGTCGATAGGCTTAAAGCGAGTGGAGTTTAAAGTTTAAAACAGCACGCGGGTACGCAGTTAAAACAGCACGCGGGTACGCAGTGTGCCTTCAATGGCCTTCAATTCCACTAAAGCTTCTTCGGCTTGGTGGGTGTCGACTTCCATGACCACATAACCAATTTCTGCGGTGGTTTGCAGATATTGCGCGGCAATGTTGATGCCTTTTTCCGAGAAGGCTTGGTTGATCTTGATCAGCACGCCTGGACGGTTTTGGTGAATATGCAGTAAGCGTGAGGTGCCTTTATGCATAGGCAGCGAAACTTCAGGGAAGTTAACTGCAGATACGGTCGATCCATTGTCTGAGTATTTAGCGAGCTTGCCAGCGACTTCGATACCAATGTTTTCTTGGGCTTCAGCAGTACTACCACCCACATGCGGTGTCAGCAATACGTTATCAAGACCTCGAAGTGGGCTGATAAATTCATCGTCATTCGATTGCGGCTCAACTGGGAACACATCAATCGCCGCGCCCGCAAGGTGGCGCTCTTTGAGTGCGACTGTTAAGGCCTCGATATCGACTACAGTGCCGCGTGATGCGTTGATAAAGATGCTGCCCTTTTTCATCGCCGCAAATTCAGCTGCGCCTATCATGTCTTTGGTTTGTGGGGTTTCAGGTACGTGTAAGCTCACTACGTCAGCTTGCGCCAGTAATTGTTCCATTGAATGAATTTGTTGTGCATTGCCTAGCGGCAGTTTGTCTTCGATATCGAAGAACACCACGCGCATGCCCAGCGTCTCAGCCAGAATACCAAGCTGAGTACCGATATGACCGTAACCGATTACGCCTAAGGTTTTTCCGCGCACTTCGTAGCTGCCAGCGGCGGTTTTCATCCAGCCACCACGGTGGGCGATGGCGTTACGCTCAGGGATACCGCGCATCAGCATAATGATTTCGCCAATCACGAGTTCGGCAACACTTCGCGTGTTGGAGAATGGTGCGTTAAATACTGGGATACCAAGGGATTCGGCGGTGGCAAGATCAACTTGGTTGGTTCCGATACAGAAGCAACCGATCGCGATCAACTTCTCGGCACGTTTCAGCACCTCGGCAGTTAATTGGGTACGTGAACGAAGTCCCACGAAATGTGCATCTTTGATGGATTCAATTAATGCTTCATCGCCTAATGAGGCTTTGTGGTATTCGATGTTGGTGTATCCCGCACGCTCAAGTACATCGACTGCAGATTGGTGGACGCCTTCCAACAGCAGGATCTTGATCTTATCCTTGTCCAGCGAATGTTTCGCCATGATATGGGTACCCTCTAATTAATAGAAATGTTTCTTATGATATGCTGACAACCTTCACCCACCAAAATAGCACTTTTTTTACTCAGTGTGGAGGGCTAGATGGCTAAAGTTAATATTCTAAATTAAGAACAATATCGCATAAGAGGAAGAAACATTGAATAACAAAATCGCGTGGTGTGCTATTTACCTCTTAGTGCTCGTTTGGTCGGCAATAAATCCCGCAGATCCTTTCACTTGGTGGCTCGAAGCGGCTCCCGCATTAGTGGCTGTGCCACTGCTATTTTTTACCCGCAAACGCTTCCCATTAACGCCGCTGGTGTATGTTTTAGTGTTAGCCCATTGCTGTGTGCTGTTTGTCGGCGCGCATTACACCTATGCTGAAGTGCCATTATTCGACACGATTGCCCATTGGATGGGTTCAGAACGTAATAATTACGACAAGTTAGGTCACTTTGCGCAAGGTTTTATCCCTGCCATGTTAGCGCGTGAAATTATGCTGCGTAATCAAGCGGTCAAACCCGGTGCTTGGTGTGCGTTTTTGGTCACATGTTTTGTGCTCGCGTTTTCGGCGTTTTATGAACTCATTGAATGGTGGGTTGCAGTGGCAACAGGTGAAGGCGCTGAAGCCTTTTTGGGAACCCAAGGCTATGTGTGGGACACTCAATCAGATATGTTAATGGCATTAATTGGCGCAATTGTCGCACTCGTTTTATTGTCTCGTTTTCAAGATAAGCAAATAGCAGCACTTAAACTCAGACGCTAGTGGCCGTGAGTTGCTGATTGTTTCAGCTTGAGTCATAAGTTCATTCTTCCATAAAGCTTCTAACATGAGTGTGATGGCATTTAGCTGTCACACTTTCTTATTGCCTGTATGTTATTTTTGTGTTGCAACTTTCGATGGGTGTCTTCATAGTTTGAAAGTACTAGATTTCGTGAGTCGGTTAAACCTAATGGAGTTTTATGCTGTTATTCCAATTATATTCCGTCAGTTAGTCGAACTTACTAGGATTTAAAAGGGAATAGTACATTTGGGTGATGTTTTTCAGTCTTTAACTAGTCAGAATCAACTAGGTTAATGGAATGTTTAAAAATCTAACTAAAGAGGCTGGTCAAACATACCATTTTGCTAATAGAAAATACTTTTCAGGGAGGAGAGTCATTGAGCACAATTAATGAATTAGTTTTTTTACATCAAATGGCGGCACCATGTCATTTAGCGTTACTCGCTGAATCCATAGGCTTGAAAACTCGTATCGTTAAGCATGCGGCGGAATTAGATTTAGATAAGAGTCGTCGAAGTTTTTATCTGATCACCCAAAAGGGCGCTGCACTCGATAACAAGGGGATCCCTTTACTGGCTTCGCGCTTAGTATCACATTTCCCCGTGGCGCTGTACCAAGTTGAGCGTGACTCTTTAGATCAAGAGTCGGCTATGTTACTCGGTATTCGTGGCCTGTTGTTTGCCGATCAACGTTTGGATTTGATGTTGACGGGTTTGCGTAAAATGGTGGCAGAGGAACTTTGGTACGACAGAACATTACTGAGTAAAGTGTTCCGTCGTGTAGTACAAAAGCTCGATGGCAATAATGAGATGCTCTCCGATACAGTGGCTATGCTACAGATGCTGACTTCCCGTGAGCGCACTATTATTCAATTTGTGTCGAGTGGCGCGAGGAATAAAGAAATCGCCCACAGATTGTGCATCAGCGAACATACGGTGAAGGCTCACATTTCCTCTATCTTCCGTAAAACCCAGTCCCGTAATCGTGTTGAGTTGTTGCGTTGGGCACAAACCTATCAGACCCACTTTGAGCTGTGCAGCTAGGTAGTTAAAGATATTGATCGTTAGCTTTTCGCTTTGAGTGGTTAATGTTAATAATTGCTGGTTAGTCAGAATAGAAAAGCGGGAATGTTTGTTTAAACATTCCCGCTTTTTGTTCAACACCCTTTTGATAAACCACCAAAGAGTGTAGCTGTGGTGGTTTTAACAGGATTGACTAGTATTGCACTACAGTAGCAACGTTCATATTACCTGATTGATTAACGCTGATGCTGTTGTTATTACCAGCTTGAGAACCTAGTACTAAGTTATCGTTACCTGTTTGAGTGATCAACAGGCTGTTATTATCACCGCTTACTTCAAATGAACTACTTGCGTCACCACCAATCCAGTTACCGTTACCTGATTGAGCAATTTGTGCAGTGTTTTCATCACCTTCGATAATCAAATCGATAAGGTTAAGATCGCCATTTTGCAGTGCAGTGACATCGGCATTATTGTTGCCAGCAATGGAAATGACGGCTTCGTTTTGAGCGCCATCTTGCTCAACATCCACTTCGTTATCGCTACCTACTGCATCGACATAGGCAAAGTTAGTATCACCTTCTTGGCTAACTTCAATACTGTTATCTTGACCATCAGCAAAGGCAACGATTTCGTTGTTATTGCCTTTAGAAGATAAATCGAAGTCGTTATCTGTGCCGTAGGCGCCAAAGGTTGCGAAGTTAGCATCGCCTTTTTGTTTCAAGTCAACGTCGTTGCTATCGCCCCATACTTGGAACTCTGCACCGTTGACATCGCCTTTTTGAGTGATAGTAATATCATTATCATCACCTTGGATATCAGCCACTAAAGTATCGCCGATTGTGTTGCCGCTGCCATTTTGGGTAATATCGACAGTGTTGTCATCACCCGTAGTCATAGCAAGATAAGCTGTGTTGCCGTTACCTTTTTGATCCATTGAAATATCGTTGTCGCTGCCAGCAAGAGCGTAAACGAAGCCAACATGGTTATCACCTTTTTGGACCATGTCTACTGTGTTGTTGTCGCCTGCAATACCTTTAGCCGCGCCAAAGTTATTGTTACCCGCTTGATTAACAGAAATGTCGTTGTTGTTACCCACGTTAGCGGTTAAATCAAGGGCGATTAGACCCGCTTGGTTGTTGTCACCTACTTGGGTAATTTTTCCGTCGTTGTTGTTGCCTTCAACGCGGAATACTGCAAAGTTAGCATCGCCTTCTTGCTCAACAAATACGCTGTTTTCAACGCCAGTGATTTCAACTTGGCTTTCGTTGACTTCGCCTAATTGACTCACGATTGCAGTGTTATTGTTGCCAGTAACATCATTGCTGCTTTGGTTAAAGAAACCGTCTTGCGACACATTGACATTGTTGTTGTCACCGACAACATTTGCACTTGCCACATGCCAATCAGCTTGTTGTGTTATCTGGACTTTGTTTTCTGCACCCGTCGAATTAATTGCGGCTTCATGCCACACACCGTCTTGGATAACGGTTGCGGTTTGATCGTTACCTGTTTGCACAACTGCTGCAGCGTTAAGGCCACCCGTTTGTGAGACTAAGGTGTCTTGGGCTTGGCCTGACTGTACTACGCTAATTTCGCTCACTGTACTGGCAGCAAAGGCTTGACCGCTTAAACCTGTTGCAATGGCCAAAGCAATAAGTGATTTTTTAGCTTGTGATTTCATGTGACGCTCCCTGTTTAATATTGAGTTATTGAGATTGCAGCACCGTCTGCAATCTGTTGAATCGAAAAATTGCCGCTTCCTAGCTGGTTCAGTTGCACGAGATTGTTATTGCCAATTTGTGTCACTGAAGCCGTATTTTGACTGCCCACTTGCAGTAGTTGCACTTTATTGTTTGAACCAATCTGCGTGATTAGCGCATCGTTATCATTGCCGACTTGTGTCACATCGGCTTTGTTATCGTTGCCTGATTGGAACAGTAATCCTTGGTTAGCATTGCCTTGTTGCACCAGTTCGATAAGGTTATCGCGACCGGAACGTTCCAGTAATGCCTGCAGGGTTATAGGTAACTCATTGACATTCAGCTCTTGTGCTGAGGTCATACAACTACAGAGCAGGAGCAGCGGTACCAAAAAGCGTATAGAGGTATTTGGCACGGGTGACTCCTTGCATCAAATATCTTGGGCTGTCTAAAACAACAGACACTCCAAATTCAGCCCTGAAGATACGAGTCCCGTTAATATGCCGCAATTGGCCAAAAGGGTATTTATTACGCAAAGGATTCACAGTAGATAAATGATGGATTTATCGTTATCCAATTGATTCAGTTATTTTTATCTGTTTTTTAGAGAGTGTTTTTTTAGGCCGAGTAGTCTAGTTGGTCTAGTAGTTAAGTCGTACTCGTTGCTAAGTTATCCTTCAGTTTTTAAACAATGCTGCAACCAAATCAAGCAATGCATCGATTATCACGTGATATTTTTCGGGGAAACAAGTTATAGGAAATATGGTGAGAATAGTGTTGTGGGATTGACTCAATTCAAGAGCTATTTAGCGGTATTAAAGCATGTTTAAAGGCGAACTATATGGTGTTTATCTTCGGTTGACTTTAAATCACAATGAAGATTTTAGTGAGCGGTTTTATGAGTAAAAAAATTCGACCATAGTGGTCGAATTCCTTGGTGAATGAGTGACAAGCTGAGCACTAACCTTTTATATGAGATCAGTGTTTCTCTGGCTCCTTCGATTCTTCAGGGGAGACCTCTGCACTGATCTGGTTTTTTCTATCCTTCAGTTGCTGCATTGCGCTGTTATTGTTCACAGTCAGCGCATTGAAGCGAGTATTGATATCGTCCATTTCGTTGATGTATTCAGGATCGCTTTTTTCTTTATTTTGCCAATAACGTTTACGCTCTAGTTTTTGTAATTCACTGGCGCGCAGAATTTCAAAATAGCTGTTCTCCTGTTTAAGTCGATAGATTTCGCCATCGAGTAATTGCAGCAATTTTTCTTTAGAAATGGTTTGGCGATTCAGTAGCGCTTGCAGGGGATCGACTGGAATGTCCCTTTTATCTGAGTCGACTTCTGTGGTGATCCCCAACTGATATTCGATTTTATGTTGGCTAAATTCCTGCGGGCAAGCGGTTTGGCTAAAGACAATTTTGTCATCTTTACGGCATTTATAAATGGTATTTGCCTGTACTGCACTTGGCAAAATAACACAGATTAGGGTGAGTATCAGTCTTACCATTAGGCCACAAATCCTTTGTACACTTGCATAGCGATTATGATTTAGTTCTTTGATTACAATCGATAAATAGTAAGCTTAATGCTTGCGCTATTAAGTCTATTCAATCAGTGATTTATGCCTCGTCCCATGGGACGTTGGTTTTTTGGGCCATTAAACCTAAGGTATTAAAGTATTAGCTATATATCAGTAAAGGGGCAAATTTACTGTGTTTATTGTAGTGGCCAAGATTTTACTTATCGCTAACATCTGCATCATACTATGGCGTAAGTTAAGGGATAAAACCAGTTTTTTGACGATTCAATTTTTTTGGCGCTAAGGTTGATTCTAAACGATAAATTTAATGGTGCGCGGCAGATTCAAAGCATAAAAAAGGGAGCGAGAGCTCCCTTTATTGATTGACGCTAACTATTAGCGATCGAACCTTAAGTTATCGATAAGCCGTGCTTTACCTATATAGGCGGCGGCTAAAATCACTAAGGCTTGATCCTGATGTTGGGCCTGTTCTAGCGTGTGAGCGTGGCGAATTTCGAGATAATCCGGCGTAAAACCGGCCGCGACTAACTTGGCTTTTGCTTGCTCGGTCACTTGTTCAAAACTTTCACCTTGCTTGATCCCAGTGGCCATGGCATCTATGGCTTGTTTTAGTGCAGGCGCTGCGGCTTTTTCTGCGGCAGTGAGGTAACCATTGCGCGAACTCATGGCTAAGCCTGAGTCTTCACGTATGGTATCAATACCGATAATTTCAATCGGTAATGACAAGTCTTCAACCATAGTTTTGATCACTAACAGCTGTTGATAGTCCTTATTACCGAATAGCGCCACATCGGGCTGTACTATGTTAAACAGTTTACAAACGATAGTCGCAACACCACGAAAATGTCCCGGACGGCTCGCACCACAAAGCACGTCGGAAATCCCTGGGACTTCGACATAGGTTTGCTGCTCTAGACCCTTGGGATACATCACGGCTGGCGTCGGGGTGAATAATAGCTCAGCGCCAGCAGCCGTGAGGGCTTCGCTGTCGGCAGCCAGCGTGCGTGGGTAAGCATCTAAATCTTCGTTCTGACCAAATTGCATTGGATTAACGAAAATTGAGACCACCACATGGTCACACTTGCTCGCGGCTTCTTTGACTAAAGTAATGTGTCCCTGATGGAGATTGCCCATGGTGGGCACAAAGGCGACGGTTTCGCCCTTGGCACGCCATGCACGCACTTGGGTGCGAATATCATCAATATGGGCGCTAGTGATCATTGAGCCTTACCTTGCATAAATCGGTTATTAATTAAAAGTGTGTTCGTCGCCAGGGAATGTTCCTTGGGCAACTTCGTCGATATAAGCACGCACGGCCGAGCGAATTTCACCAGTTTGTTTTAGGTAGTTTTTCGAGAAACGTGGAATATAACCACTTGAAATACCTAACACATCATGCATGACCAAAATTTGTCCATCGGTTGATGCGCCTGCGCCAATCCCAATAACTGGAATCGTTAAGGCTTGAGTGATCGCCGTTGCGAGTGGCGCAGGAATACATTCCACAACCAATAGTTGAGCACCAGCCGCTTCTAATGCTTTTGCTTCGTCGAGAATGCGCTGGGCATTTTCGGCGTCGCGGCCCTGCACTTTAAAACCACCAAATACATGGACTGACTGAGGCGTTAAGCCTAAGTGAGCACACACGGGAATACCGCGTTCCGTGAGCTTAGTGACAGTTTCAAGCAACCAGTGGCCACCTTCGACTTTGACCATGTTCGCGCCAGCCTGCATCAACTCAGTGGCGTTAACCATAGCTTGTTCTGGTGTGGCGTAACTCATAAAGGGCATATCGGCGATCAGCAGGGCACGTTCGATACCGCGACGGACACAGCGAGTATGGTAAGCGATATCTGCCGTAGAGACGGGTAGGGTATCGTCATGGCCTTGGAGAACCATTCCTAGAGAATCGCCGACGAGCAGCACATCTACACCTTCGCTATCGAACGCGCTGGCAAAACTGGCATCATAGGCTGTCAGTGCCGTGAATTTTCTACCTTCCTGTTTGTATTTCAACAGGGTTGAGCTAGTAATTTTAGACATATGGATGATCTTCAAACCAAATAGAAGTGGTGTTATAAGCTAACTGGGGACGGACTTCAATGATCAATGCCCAGTTGTTGTAACTCGGCCAACATTTTTGTATCGATAAGACTGCCGATTGCAGTGTTGCACGGCAGAATAAGATTTGGTGCGATTGCGGCTAAAGGCACGAGCACAAAGCTGCGCTCTTTCATGCCGTAGTGGGGCACTTTGAGTCTAGGTATGTCAATGTTCTCATTGCCATACAAGAGTAAATCGAGATCTAAGGTTCTGGGCCCCCAACGTTCAAGGCGTACTCGACCTTGGGTGTTTTCGATATGCTGCAATGCATCGAGTAAGGCTAATGGCTCAAGATCGGTATCGAAACTGACCACCGCATTAACATAATCGGGTTGCACGACATCGCCCATAGGCGTCGAATGATAATAAGGAGAAACCAGTAGACTATTGCCTAAGGCTAATGCGGACAATGCCGTGACGGCATTGTCCAATTGAGTCTTGGGATCGTCGAGATTCGCGCCTAATGCGACGTAGACGCGAGGCATTATTCCGTCGCTTTCGCTTTTGGTGTGCCACTTGCCTTAGGTGCGCTCGTCGGCGCTGAACCATCGGCATTCGGCGCGCGAGGACGGCGACGACGTTGAGTGGCATTACGGTTGCGATTTGGCGATTTACTGCCGCTACGCGCAATGGCTAAGCGTTCAGTTTCATCGGCTTCAACAAACTGTTGCCACCAAGCGGCACTCTTAGCGACATTACCCGCTTCGACTTCGCCTCTGAGCAAGAGTAAATCGTATGCGGCTCTAAACTTAGGATGTTCCATCAGTTTAAAGGCGCGAGTGCCTTGGCTACGATCAAAGCGTAACTGTAACTGCCAAATGTCTTTTGCTGGCGTACTAAAACGGCGTGGAATGCTAATGGTTTGGCATTGCTGCTCCATCACATCGCCCATAGCGGCAAAGAAGGCATCGTATAAGGTCAGGCCACTTTCAACGGCAATATCTTCGGCGCGTTGACGCAGTGGATACCAGAGAAGCGCAGCATAGAAGAATGAAGGCGTCACCGGCTTATCTTCGTTAACTCTTTGATCTGTGCTCTTCATAATGGCTTGCACCATTTTCATGGTCGTGCCTTTAGGATCATCTTTTAGCAGAGCGGCCACTTGCGGAAACAGCGGCGCGAATAGCTTGTATTCTTGCATCAGTTCGAAGTTGGCTAAGGCTTTGCCTGCAAAGAAGAGTTTGAGCACTTCTTCGTACATACGCGCTGCGGGAATATCTTTTAGCAGTGGCGCTAATTGTTTAATCGGCGCAGCTGTTACTGTTTCGATACCCATGTTGAGTTTAGTGGCGAAACGCACCGCCCTTAACATACGCACCGGATCTTCACGGTAACGGGTTTCTGGATCGCCAATTAATCTCAACGTACCTGCTTTGAGGTCAGCCATACCGCCGCCGTAGCTGCGGATCGAGTAATCGCTGATATCGTAATAGAGGGCATTGACGGTAAAGTCGCGGCGCTCGGCATCTTCGTCGATTTCGCCATAAACGTTATCACGTAGCAAACGCCCTTCGGCATTGGCTTTAGATACTTTCTCATTGCTTTCGCCATGGTGACCACGAAAGGTCGCCACTTCGATAACATCGCGGCCGAAAACAATATGGGCCAGACGGAAACGACGGCCAACGACTCGGCAGTTGCGGAACAGTTTTTTGATTTCTTCCGGTGTCGCATTGGTCACTACGTCGAAATCTTTCGGTTCAATCCCTAAGAGTAAATCGCGTACACCGCCGCCGACTAAATAGGCTTTAAAACCTGATTTATTCAGTCTGTATAACACCTTAAGGGCATTTTCGCTGATTTGTTTGCGCGAGATGGTATGGGCATCTCTTGGCACTAACTCTAAGCTTAACGCTCCAGAACTTTGTTCAGGCGTTGTTGGTTCAATCTGAGCTGGAGTCGGAGCGGTCGTTTTAGGCGCGTCTTCAAATAGCTGTTTGCAGAATTGGCTGATACGGCGAAAAATGGGACACCTCGAAATATGATCTGTTATTTGATTAAAAATCTGGCGGCTATCATATACCAAATGCAGCCTAATGAGTATATCAGGGCTCGATCAGTATCTCAGATTGTTGCGGTATAGTGGATAATTGAAATTGCCCCACGGCTTGATCGAGCATTTGTGCTACAGAACCTTGGGTCTCAACGGGTTGTTGGCCTAAAAATGCCAGCGCCGCATTGAGGCTCGCCTGCGGATTAAGCGTATCAATTGCCTGTGCATGATTTTGTTTTGAGAGCTTAAAACCTTTACTTAAACAGGCGAGTGGCAAGTGCAACCATTGCGGTGCCGCTAAGTCAAAATGTTGATACAAACTCAGTTGGCGACAACTGGCTTCGATTAAATCACAACCTCGAACCACTTCAGTGATGCCTTGATAAGCATCGTCGAGCACCACGGCTAATTGATAGGCGTACAGACCATCGCTGCGTTTGATAATGAAATCCTCGGCGGCAAAATGGCTATCGACGCAAATATGCCCCATGAGGTTATCGTCAAATTGCTGCACTTGCGCGGTATTGACTATCCGCACCGCCCCAGATTTAACCACATTTCTAGCTTGTGTTTGTGGCAAGCGGTGACAGCGGCCATCGTAGACGCCGCCCATGGCTTGAATTTGCTTGCGACTACATTGGCAGAAATAGGCCTTATCTTGGGCGAGCAGCGAATCTATTTGTGCTTGATAGGCCGCGGTGCGCTGGCTCTGATAAAGCGGCACATCATCCCACTCAAATCCATAGGCTGCTAAGGTGCGTAAGATATCATCGGCAGCGCCTTTGACTTCCCGCGGAGGATCTATGTCTTCAATGCGAATCAACCATTTGCCCTGTTGCGAGCGCGCACGCAGATAACTGCCAAGGGCGGCGATAAGCGAGCCAAAGTGCAAGGCACCCGAAGGCGAAGGCGCAAAACGGCCGACATAGGGGCGATGAGTTGAAGTTGGAGAAGATAAAGTCGCCATAGTACTGAGTAAGCAGCTAGTGTCAGTCAAAGTGGGCGTATTTTAGAGGGATACAAGGATAAAAGCGAATCGGGGTAAATTGGAGTGAGCTTGGCTTAAGCTCGTCGAGCTTAGGAGTTGTTAGAAACAAATAGGCGGGGAAATCCCCGCCCAGTATGCTTGATTAACCAGCCATTTGTTTCTCTTTGATCTCTGCAAGCGTTTTACAGTCGATACATTGATCGGCTGTTGGACGCGCTTCGAGACGGCGGATGCCGATTTCGATACCGCAAGAATCACAGAAGCCGAAATCGTCTTCTTCAATTTTTTGCAGTGTTTTTTCGATTTTTTTGATCAGCTTACGTTCTCTATCGCGAGCACGAAGTTCGAGGCTGAACTCTTCTTCTTGTGCTGCACGGTCAACAGGATCGGGAAAGTTTGCGGCTTCGTCCTGCATGTGGCTAAGAGTACGGTCGACCTCTTCACGCAACTGATTGCGCCAAGCTTCAAGAATTGTCTTGAAGTGACCCAGTTGCTTAGCGTTCATATACTCCTCACCCGGCTTTTCCTGGTAAGGATTTACACCTGCGATAGCGAGTACGCCAAGTTTTTTGGTGCCTTCAGGCATAACGCATCTCCTGTAATCATTTGCGTTTGTAGGGCGTCCTTAAGAACGGCCGCTATCTATAGCAGAATCTTCACATCGAGGCAAACTTTTCATTCTGCTTTGATTGAATTTTTTGACTATGTTCGCTAATTCAAATGAAATCAAATTTAACTCAGCCTTAACATCATACTCGTACATCGCAGGCTTGGGCTAGGTGAATCTCTGTAGGGGAGATTTTACAGCGATAGGCTAGCACTTCAACGCCGGCTAATACAGCCATTTTCAGTAACTTAGCATATTCAGGGTCGATATGTGCTGCGGGGGCAACACTGAATATTTCACTGTGCTGCACCACAAACAGCAATACGGCTCTATGGCCTTGGCTCACCATGTGCATCAATTCACGTAAATGTTTTTGACCGCGTAGGCTCACAGCATCGGGAAAATAACCTTGGCCATCTTCGAGCAAAGTACAACTTTTGACTTCTATATAACAGGCGGGTTTTTGAGCACCCTGTAGCAGGATATCGATGCGACTATTTTCATCACCGTATTTGACTTCACGGCTTAGGCTATCATAACCCGTGAGTTCCTTGATGATACCTTTATTGATGGCTTCTTCGGCTAAGGTATTCGCCTGACCCGAGTGGATACCGATTAAGCCTGCATCTGGCGTGGTCATTAGTTCCCACGTATGGGCATATTTACGTTTAGGGTTATCAGAGGTAGAAAACCACACGGTTTCACCGGGATACAGGCAATTACGCATAGAGCCGGTATTGGGGCAATGTAGGGTGATCTCACTGCCATCGCTTAGCTGCACATCTGCCAGAAAACGCTTATAGCGGCGCAATAAAATGCCCTGTTGTAGCGGCGGTGTAAATTCCATAGGTAGACCTATCTCGGCTGTTCTAGGTCGCAAAGCCTAGCAAATTTCGCAAATGTTTACAGATTTTACCTGAGTAACTTCAGCCAATCGCTTTGCGTCATCGCCTGCTAGCAGTAAACTGCCGCCATAAAGTTTGTTCTGATTGCTGATTGATTGTTCTGATTGATTGTTCTAAAACGAATCGAAAAATAAGGAGCCCTAATGAGTGAACTAAAAGTAACTGAATTAATGAAAGTGCAATTAACCAAAGAAGCGCCGGCCGCCCACTGGGGCAAAGCTGATGTGACTTATACTGCCGACGGTGCGCAAATTCATTTAGCGGGTGGCGATGAGCTGCGTCAAATTCAAATGGCGGCCCGTAAACTGCGCAATCAAGGTATTAGCTGTGTGGAATTAGCTGGCCAGTTTTGGGATCTCAATAGCCAATGGGTATTTGCCCAAGGTTTCGCGACGGCAAAACCAGGCTATCAAATCCACTGGTGTGGTGATGAGTCTGTGCAAGCAGAATTGCAATGTCGACTCGATGTGGCAACCTTTGCCCGTCAACTGATCAACGATACGCCTGAAAACCTGTCGCCAGTGAAGCTTGCACAACAAGCGGCAAAATGGTTGGCTGACGTTGGTGGCGACAAGGTGAGTTATCGGATTATCGAAGGCGAAGCGCTGCTTGAAGAACAGTGGATTGGTATCCATGCCGTCGGTCGCGGCAGTGAGCGTCCACCAGCAATGTTAGAGTTAGACTTCAACCCATTAGCCGCCGATGCACCCGTGTCTGTGGCGCTTGTGGGTAAAGGGATAACCTTTGATTCTGGCGGCTACAGCATCAAAGCTTCTGAAGGCATGTTAGGCATGAAATGCGACATGGGCGGCGCGGCGACTGTGACTGCAGCACTTGGTTTAGCGATCAAGTCTGGCCTTAACAAACGCGTTAAACTCTTCTTATGCTGCGCTGAAAACTTGATCAGTGGCCGCGCCTATAAGTTAGGTGATATTCTGACCTACAAAAATGGTGTAACAGTTGAAGTGGTGAACACAGATGCGGAAGGGCGCTTAGTGTTGGCCGATGGACTACAAGCTGCATCTGCTACAGGCGCACCTTTTATTATCGATGCAGCGACCCTTACAGGCGCCGCTGTGATGGCGGTGGGTTCTAACTACAACGCGATTTTCTCGCCACAGGCGGATGTGTTGCAACTGGCCCAGCAAAAAGCCACTAGCGTTGCCGAGCGCGTATGGCCGCTGCCACTGGATCCTTGGCACAAAGAAATGTGTCCATCTGCCTATGCTGACACCGCAAACAGCCGCGCAATGAAAGGTGGCGGTGCAGGTGGTGCTTCTAATGCCGCTGGTTTCTTATGGCGTTTCGTGTCACCCGAAGCTAAATGGTTACACGTTGATTTAGCGGGCGCTTTTGAAGATTCAGCTTCTGCCATGTGGGGCGCGGGTGCAACGACCCACGGCGTATTGACTATTAGTGAATTGATTAAAGGCTAAGCCTAGCGCTAAGACTAAATCAGATATGTTAGCTAAAGATCCATTAAGGTTCTGTAGCTTTGATTAAACTGCCTACGGGCGGTTTTTTATTGGTTGAAAGATGAGAACACTCGTTTACTTGGCGTTTTAGCGGCTTCATGGCATGTTATGGCTGAGCATTTTTAATAGGGAAACATGATGATAACTATACGAAAAGCAACGAAAGCGGATGCTCAGGCCTGCTGGGATATCCGCAATGCGGCGATCAATAAGGGCTGCGCTGGATTTTATGATGCGGGCGATCTGGTGATTTGGACCGAGGGCGAACTGACCGAGCAATTTAGCCGTATCGTCGATGCACATTTTTATGTGGCAGAGTTGTCCTCTGACGAGTCGCAGCTTAAGACTGTGGTCGGCACTGCCATGTTGGATGAACCCTATGCCCAGTTAGAAGCCTTGTTTGTTTCCCCCAATGCTATGGGGTTAGGTATCGGCAAGGTATTGCTACAATTTATTGAAACTATGGCTTTTAATCAGGGGATAGCCCAACTCAGATTGGAGTCAACTTTAAATGCGGTGGATTTCTATCGTCACTGTGGTTTTGGTGGTGAAGGTTTAGAAGAGGAATCCATCTACTGCTCGCCCAGAGGCATAGCCTTAGAGTGCATGGTGATGTACAAGAATCTCGTGCGTAGAAAATCAGTTTAAAATGCAGACTGACTCAAGCACAGGTATGGAGTTAACTGTTTATTAAGTGGTTGCTGGCGAACCGAAGGGAATCAATGGATGTGGAATTAATTCTTCATAAGAGGTTGCTGACATACTCAAGGAAATCAACAGATCAAGTATGGATGTGGAATTAACTCTGAAGACTTAAAGGTTGCTGACATACTCGAGGGAATTAACGAATCAAGCACGGATGCGAAATTAACTTATATAGTTTCGTTAAAAAGGTTGCTGAAATATTCGAGGGAATCAACAGATCAAGCATAGATGTGGAATTCATTCTTCATAAAAGGTTGCTGACATACTTAAGGAAATCAACAGATCAAGTATGGATGTGGAATTAACTGTTCATAAGAGGTTGCTGACATACTCGAGGGAATCAACAGATCAAGATGGGGGAATTAACTCCCAAGAGTATGCCAACTATCGTTCTTTCGCCTGAAATCCCGATGCCGATAAGATTAGCGCTAATGGCTTAAATCAAACTTAATCTATTGCAAAAAAAGACTTTATTTCCTTAGCCTTTAGTCAAACCCGCCCCAATTCGCTAGGGTTTAGTTCGCTTCTGGAGTATTGAGTTGCTGGCGTTTTTCCATCAAATCTTTAATCAAAGGCGTGAGGATAAGCTCCATGGCTAGCGACATTTTACCGCCGGGCACCACTAAGGTGTTAACCCGTGACATAAATGAGCCTTGGATCATATTAAGGTAATAGGGAAAATCGACATTATTGATGCCGCGAAAGCGGATCACCACAAAGCTCTCGTCTAGGCTCGGAATATCTTTGGCGCTAAAGGGGTTAGAGGTATCGACCGTTGGCACTCGCTGAAAGTTAATGTGAGTGCGGGAGAACTGTGGCGTCATGTGCTTAATATAGTCATCCATACTGCGCACAATTGAGCCCATGACTTTTTCACGGCTGTGGCCGCGCTCCGAAGTGTCACGGATAATTTTTTGGATCCACTCTAAGTTGACTATGGGCACCATACCGATCAATAGATCGACATGCTGGGCGACATTGGTGTCACCGGTAACCACGCCGCCATGCAGGCCTTCGTAGTAGAGCATGTCGGTATTTTCTGGCAAGGGTCGCCATTGGGTAAAAGTGCCGGGCATCTGGTTAAAAGGCACGGCCTCATCGAAGGTGTGTAAATAGCTGCGGGTTTCACCTTGGCCTGTGGCGCTGTAATCGCGAAAGCATTGTTCCAAGCGGGCAAAGTTATTGGCCTCTGGACCAAAATAACTGAGGTTACGGTTTTCAGCTTGGGATTTACGGATCATCACTTCCATTTCAGCGCGGGTAAAATGATGAAAGCTGTCGCCTTCGACAAAGGCGGCGTTGATCCCGAGTTGGCGAAAAATATGGCTAAAGGCGGTGGTGGTGGTGGTGGTTCCCGCGCCTGATGAGCCTGTAACTGCAATAATGGGATGTTTTGCTGACATTTTTTCTACCTAGCTAGGAACCAAAAGAGCCGCTTATGGGGAAGCGATAAAAACGCGAGTACTATTTATACGGTACAGAGGTAGGACTGGTCAATCTTGCTGCTGTGCTATTTGATCCGCTGAGCGTATCGCGAAGGACTCATCGTCCTCACTGTACTCTAATTTCAGCTTACCTTGTTTAAGTGCTTGTTGACATTGGACTATCGCCTGCGCCAGTTCCTGCTCATCAAGACTGGCAAAGCTGCCATCCTCCACTTGACCGAAGAGATATTCGCGGATCAAATTGGCGAGCGTTTCCTTCGGGAGTTGTAACAGGGCTTCATAGGGAATGAGCATCGGTGCTTCCTTGGAGAATATTGTCGCCGTTGATGGGGTCTACGCTAAGTGGGTCAACACTTTGATCGCCGAGTAAAAAGTGTAAAATCCGTCGCTCAAGATAGAAGCGCGGTTTCCAAGGTGTACCGCCTTCGATAAAGCCAACATGACCGCCATAGGGATGCAGTTCGTATTCTACATAACCCGATAATTGGTTTGGCTGGGGGATCACTTCATCTGTCATAAAGGGATCGTCCTTGGCATGGATGATAAGCGTCGGTTTAGTAATGCGGCTGACAAAGGGTAAACCACTGGCACGCGTATAGTAATCGTCTACGCCGTCAAAGCCGTGCAATGGCGCTGTGACTTTATCGTCAAAACCATAGAAGGTATTTAAACGGTCGACCTGCAACTGGCTCAGCGGCATAGAGATGGCTAAGTCGGGATCGTTCAGCTTATGGCTGATTTTTTGCTGTAACTGTTTGATTAAATAGCTTTGATATACCTTCGAAAAACCATTTTCTAAACGTTTAGCGCAGGCGGACAATTGCAGCGGCGCCGAGACAACCACTGCGCGAGCTAATAAACTGTCATCCTGATATTCGCCCTGATACTTAGTCAGCACATTGCCGCCTAAACTGTAACCTACGGCTAATAAGGGCGATTGCGGATACGCGCTTTTCAGTGTTGATAGACTAAACTGTAAATCGTCCGTGTCACCACTGTGATAACTGCGCGCGAGGCGATTGGCCTCACCCGAGCAACTTCTGTGATGGTGCACGACTGCTGCGAGTTGCTGTTCTTTACAGGCTTGCAGTATCCGCCGCGCATAATGGGACTGAGCACTTCCTTCTAAGCCGTGGATGATCACCACGATAGGTTTGCCAGACTGCGGAAAATCCTGCCAATCTAAATCGACAAAATCGCCATCGGGCAACTCTAAGCGCTGCCGCTGTAATGCTGGTTTGGCCACTTTAGTGAATACGGGTAAAATCGTTTGTACATGGGGACTCTTGGCCCACCAAGGCGGCATAAAGGAATTTGGCATGGGTGTTTATCTTGGTATCGGCTATTGCTGAAAATTAAAACGTGTGTTTAATTTATATCCAAGCGACTTCAAAATGCTGAAATTCTTATTTTGAGGTCGCTTGGATATAAACGCGTGGGCAGTGTAGCACAATTGTTTTTTATGCTGATATTTAGGCCGACATTTAGATTGATATTTAGGAGATAGAGATGAAGCGACGAACCTTTTTGATGGGCGCGTTTGCCGGTACGGCGGCGTTAGCCTTAGGGGTCAATCTCTATTCTCCTGAGTTTAGTTTGCCCGAGGACAGCGAAGGCAAAGATTATCGTTTGCTGTTTAGCGTGCTTTTACCTGTGATGCTCGACGGTGCTTTGCCGGATGTGGCAACTCACAAGCTCGCGGCGCAAAATCGCACTTTAGATGCGATCAAACAGTCCATTTCTGTGCTACCCGAGGAGCAGCAAACCGAGTTATTTGAACTGCTCGATATGCTCGAAAATCGCCTCGGCTTACTCGTACTGACCTCAAGCATGACACCGTTATTGATGCGCTCTCCCGCCGAGTTAACTGAAATGCTAGAAACCTGGCGCCACAGTTATTTTGCGCTATTACAAACCGCTTATCTCGGGTTGCGGGAATTAGTGATGGCCAGTTACTACGCTTGCCCTGAACACTGGAGCCGCCTGCATTATGCCAAACCTGAACTGTTCAAATAGCTCGCCCGTTTGTAACCGAATAAAACGCCCAATAATAAGCATCTTACCCGCGACAGTGGAGTACTCAAGTTGGCAGTCATAGATCCTATAGTGAATGGTTTAAACTCAGGTTGGTTACATACCGACGCGAGCCAATTGCAAGAAAACCAACAGTTTGAAGCCGATGTGATTATTGTCGGCACAGGTGCTGGCGGTGGTGTGGCGGCTGAAATCCTCACCCAAGCAGGGCTGAGCGTGATCATGATTGAGGCTGGACCACTAAAATCCTCCAGTGATTTTAATATGGAAGAGCGGGTCGCTTATCCCAACTTGTATCAACAAGCCGCGGCGATGAAAACCGCCGATAAGGCGATTGGCATTTTTCAAGGCCGCGCAGTCGGTGGCTCAACCACAGTTAACTGGACCACTTCAATCCGCACTCCGACCGAGGCGTTAGCTTTTTGGGCGCAACATAAATCGGTTGCTGGGCTTAATCGCGAGAGTTTAGATCCTTGGTTTGAGCAAATGGAACAACGGCTCAACATTCATGAATGGAATTATGAGCCTAATCGCAATAATGCCGCCCTGAAGCAAGGTTGTATCAATCTTGGCTGGGAACACACAGTCATTAAACGCAATGTGGCGGGCTGTTGGAATACTGGCTATTGCGGCATGGGTTGTCCGGTCAATGCGAAGCAATCTATGTTAATCACCACCATTCCCTCGGCACTTGAGAAAGGCGCGCAGCTGATCAGTCGCGCTAAAGTGACTAAGATTGAGCACCATAATGGCCAAGTCTTTGCGTTAAAGGCGAAGGCGTTGGATGTGAATTTACGACCCACTGACGTTGAGCTGTTATTTAAGGCCAAACATTATATTTTGAGTGCGGGCGCTATCCATACGCCGACGATTTTGATGCGCTCGCAGGTGCCAGATCCCCACAAGCTTTTGGGTAAACGCACTTTTTTACATCCGACTTTGTTATCCGGTGGCGTGTTTGCCGATTCGATAAACGGCCATAGCGGCGCGCCGCAATCTATCTATTCCGATGAATTTGTGTGGAAGAATGATGCCGATGGTGAGCTGGGCTATAAACTCGAAGTGCCGCCAGTGCACCCGATTTTAATCGCCTCTAAAACTTTAGGATATGGCGCGAGTCATGCCGAGTTGATGGCGCAGTTCAATCAGTTGCAAGTGACTATTGCCTTAATCCGCGATGGTTATCATCCCGACAGTCAGGGCGGTGAAGTGCACTTAACGCCTAAGGGATTTACCTTAGATTATCCCTTGACCGATGCCTTTTGGCGGGCCGCGAGACGCGCTTTTGCCAGTATGGCGGAGTTACAATTCTCGGCGGGCGCCTTAAAAGTCTTACCGATCAGTGATGGTATGCCTTACTTATCTTCGTGGAAAGACGCCAAAGAGAGCATTGCGCAGATGTCACTCGCGCCACTGCGCACTATCGTCGCATCGGCGCACGTAATGGGTGGTTGTCCCTTCGGCGAAGATAAAAAGCTTTCTATGGTCAACAGTTATGGCCAGTCGCACTATTTAGAAAATTTATCTGTAATGGATGGTTCTATCTTCCCGACCAGCCTTGGCGCTAACCCGCAGCTATCGATTTATGGCATCACGGCACGTAATGCGACCGCACTCGCACAGAAGCTTACTGACGGTAAAGCCTGATGTTATCTTATCAAAATGCAGCTTAGCTTGATAAAGCTTGATGGGGTGTGAATGTCTGAAAACATATTACGGGAAGGTGGCTGCTTGTGCGGCGCGATTCGTTATCAGATTGAAGGTGAACCCTTCGATGCGGATTATTGCCACTGCCGTTCGTGCCAAAAGAGTACGGGCTCTGCATTTGGTGCTTGGATGGATTTCAACACAATCCAAGTTATTTGGCTTAAAGGTCAAGTAACTGAGTTCGCATCGTCTGAGCTTATTCGCCGTGGATTTTGTGACCAATGCGGTACATCGTTAACTTACCGACATCTTCAATATCCCGATTACTCGACCTTGAGCATAGCGAGTCTGGACAACGCTAACCAAATTCAGCCTAAGTATCATATTTACACTGAGAGTCAGTTGAATTGGTTGGTGATCAAGGATGACTGTCAACGCTATCCACAAGGCCGCAGCTGTTAGCGGCTCAGATGATTATAGTGTTAATTTGATTGAGCTCGAGCTAATTTGGCGGTGCTTGATTTAACGTGATTTGTTTGGATTAGATCAGGGGCGATTAAGCCGATTTCGTTGGCGTCAATGTCACTGAGTCCAAACAGGCTTAAGTAACTCACGAGATTTGTCGCTTGGCCGCTTGGGCTGAGTTCATTGAGTTTATTCAAGATGGTTCGCTGCGCTTTACGTTCCATCATTAGCTCAACGGCGAGCATCTGCTGATACTCTTGCTCATTTAGGCTGGACTTAGCGAGTTTACGTAATTTGCGGTAGGGCATGAGAAATCTTTCATCCCATTCACCTACGGCATTCATCAGTGTTTGCCATTGGTCTGTGCTGTATTGCTGCGGCCCAGACACATCCATAGTGATATCTAAATATTGTGCCAGTAGCAGTAGATTGACGTTCACTTGACAGCTATTTTGCAATTCGAGACAGAGCGCTTTGTTTTGCGCATAGCTCATATCACACCATTGCCAGAGTTGACTGTCGAACTGAGTTAAAACCGCCATACTATTTCCTTGTATTGCTGCTACTGACTTTTATGTAAAAGAACGCTGGAGTTATTGTTGCTCCATGACCTCTTGCTCCATTGCATCTATCTCTTCTTGCAACTCGAGCCATTGCATTTCACTGTCTTCTAAGGTTTGCGTCAAGCTCGTTCGCTCGGTTAGTACCGAGGTTAGCTTGGCTTTGTTATCTTGATCATACAATTCGCTATCGGCCAGCAAGTGTTCTAGCTCGGCGAGGCGTTCGCTCAGCTTTTGCTGCTCGGTTTCTAACTTAGTTTGTTTGCGCTTGAGCGGCGATACCTTTTGGCGGATTTCGGCCTCGAGGCGTTTTTGCTGCTTTTTATCAGCGGCAGGTTTGATCTCGTCGCTGGTGCTGTTTTGATTCGAGTTGGCTTTCGCCGCATCGAGCAACCATTGGTGATAATCGTCTAAGTCACCGTCGAAGGCGCGCACTTCACCTTGATCCACCAGATAATAATCACTACAGGTTAATCGCAGTAAATGCCTATCATGCGAGACGACAACCATAGCACCTTCAAAGGTTTGCAATGCCATCGTTAGGGCGTGGCGCATCTCTAAGTCTAAATGGTTGGTGGGTTCATCGAGCAGCAATAGGTTAGGGCGTTGCCAAACTAATAGTGCTAACACTAAACGGGCTTTCTCGCCGCCAGAAAAGGGGCGTACAGGTGAGAGCGCCATATCGCCATTAAAACCAAAACCGCCTAAGAAGTTGCGCAGCTCTTGCTCTCTGGCATTAGGAGCCAGACGCACTAAATGCTGCATCGGCGTATCGTCGAGGCGCAAAAATTCGATTTGATGCTGAGCAAAGTAACCGATATTGACGCCAGGATTAGGTTCATACAAACCTGTCATTGGCGATAATTGGCCCGATAACAGTTTGATTAATGTCGATTTACCTGCGCCGTTACGGCCAAGCAAACCAATGCGTGCACCCGGTACTAAGTTTAAATGCACCTTGCTCAGGATTGGCTTGTCGCCATAACCGATCGCGACTTGCTCCATTTTAATCAGTGGATTGGGCAGGGCTTCAGGGGCGCGAAACTCCATATAAAAGGGGCTGTCGGCTTGAGACGGCAACAACTCAGTCATGCGCTCTAACGCCTTTAAGCGGCTCTGCGCTTGTTTGGCTTTACTGGCCTTGTAACGGAAACGGTCAACGAAAGACTGCATATGTGCACGTTCTTTTTGTTGACGCTCGAAGGCAACCTGTTGCTGCGACATGCGTTCGGCACGAATGCGCTCAAAGGCACTGTAATTGCCTTTGTAGAAATTGAGTTTTTGATTTTCAACGTGGACGATTTCATCAACGATTTCATCGATAAAGTCCCTATCATGGCTGATTAAAATCAGCGTGCCTTGATAGGACTTAATCCAACCTTCGAGCCAGTACATGGTATCTAAGTCTAAGTGGTTGGTGGGTTCGTCGAGGAGCAATAAGTCAGAGCGGCACAGTAACGCTTGGGCTAAGTTGAGGCGCATACGCCAGCCGCCCGAAAAGCTTTTCACTGGATTGCTTTGATTGGCTTCACTAAAGCCCAGACCCGCTAACAATGAACCCGCGCGCGAATGAATCGCATAACCACCGATAGCGTCGATTTTGCCGTGTAAGAGTGCGATGGCATTGCCATCGTTATCTTCTTGGGCCTTGTGTAATAGCGCTTCTAATTGACGATATTCGCTATCGCCATCGATCACATATTCCAGTGCCGAGACGTCGAGCGCAGGGGTTTCTTGGGCCACAGTGGCAATTTGCCAGCCAGAAGGCAGACTAAATTCACCTTTATCTAGGCTTAAGTGACCTAAAATTAATGCGAGCAGTGAAGATTTGCCTGTGCCGTTAGCACCGACTAAACCGACCTTATGGCCGGGATAAATCGTGAGAGAGGTCTCATCTAGCAGGGTTTTGCTGCCACGGATTAATTGCGCTTGGTTGATGCTGATCATTGACTACAACTTGGTTAGAACGTAAATTCGTCAGGGCACAGATAATAGCGTACAACCCCGTATCAAACCACAGCCTGACCCGATAACTAGGACAATTATTCGACTTTTCAGGATGATCTTTAGCGAATCGCATCACATCGACCTAAGGCCTCATACTTTCAGGTAACGCTGGTATTCAATCATCAGTGTGGCAAAATAGCGGCAATTTCTTCGGCCGAGTCCCTTGGCCCTGCTATCTGGTCCTTTATCTATTATGACAAACACTAAAATCAAAAAGCGTTTCGTAGCCGGTGCTAAGTGCCCAAAATGCAGCGCTAAAGACAGCATTTTACTCTACAAAGAAAACGGCATCGAAACCGTTGAATGCACAGAGTGTGACTACCGTGAACAGCAAACCGATGAAAAGGTCACTGAAAAAGCCACCGGGGCAGTGATCGGCGTGTTTAAGCCTGACTAGGTTGAAGTTTCAATTTACGTGAGAATCTGAATGTGACCACTTTTAAGGTCACATTCCAAAGCTTGGCTAACCATTCAAGATAACGGTATCGTCAGTTGTGCAGCATGAATTGTCATTGTTTCCCCAGTGACTCGCCGCCCTTTTATTTAAAAAGTATCCCTATAAGCTCGACGGCGGCATCCGTGTCGCCAACGTTCACTGGTGCAACAATGACAATCTTAGGAATGTTCTCTATATCTCAGCCTGTCCTAAAAAGCTCATGCACCAAAGCAAGATTACTTTGTCGTCAGTTGTTCAGCATGAATAGTCATTGTTTCTCCAGTGACTCGCCGTAAATATATCCCTATAGGCTCGACGGCGGCATCCATGCCGCCAACGGTCACAGGTACAACAATGCCAATCCTCACGAACCCTCTTGCTGTTCGTTCAGCTAAAAAGCTATTGCCCCAAAATGATTTTCGCTGTTCAAAAGATAAACTTGGGGAGTTAAGGCCTGGCTATAGAAAGCTAATGCAAAAGGGCCACGTTCAACCTAAAAGTTATGCCTGTCCTATCTTTTTTCTTGTCTGTCAGCAGACGTGAATGACTGATTAGTCATACCGCCAACATAGATAATGTATTGCTTTTTTAAGAAGCCATATGTGCTAACTGTCTAAAATATGGTAAGTTTTCTGTACTAACAACTTTGACTATACTTGTATGTCTAACTCTTATATTGAACTTAACCGGCTGTTTAATGAAATACCAACATCTTTAAGTGATGAAAAAGATCTTTCGGATTTTTATTCTCTTGGAACAAAAAATGGAGATACTTGGGATTGCTTATTAAATAAAGACCGAATAATTATTTTGGCTGAGGCTGGTTCAGGTAAAACTGTTGAAATAAAAGAGCAAGCTAAGAAACTCTCAGCAAAGAAAAAGTTTTCATTTTTCATAAAAATTGAAGACATAAAGGATAACTTTGAAGGTGCTTTTGAGTTTGGCGATATATCTCAGTTGGATAATTGGTTGTCAGGTCAAGAATATGGTTACTTTTTTTTAGACTCAGTTGATGAGGCAAAAATTGCAAATGAAAAAGACTTCCAAAAAGCACTCCGCTGCTTTAGCAGAAAGATAAACAAAGGAATAAGTAGAGCAAAAATATTCATAACATCCAGAGGTTCAGCTTGGCGGCCAAAAACTGATTTGGAATTTGTTGATGATTTATTATCACTTAAAAATCATAATGATAAGTCTAACTCTAACTCCTCTTTTGAGATATATTCTTTTTCTGACTTAAGTTATGAACAAATTCGTATCTTTTCTCTAGAGAAAGGTATTGAAAATGTTGATATCTTTATGGACGAGGTAAAAGGCAAAGAAGCTGATTTTTTTACTAGAAAACCATTAGACTTGCTATCGGTAGTTGAGTTTTGGAAAAAGAATCAAAGAATTGGTTCTCGCTCCGAGTTATTGCAAAACCTGCTAACTATTAAGCTAGAGTTAATAGAGGTCGGTCGTGATAAGTGTGATTTATCTTTATCAAAGGTCCTTAAAGGTGTACAAGAAATTGCGGCGGCATTAACTTTTGTTAAAAAGTCTAAAATTTCTGTTCCTGACGCAAAGGTTAATCATGAGGTTCTCAATATTCATCAAGTCCTTCCTGATTGGACTAATGATGAAATCACTACATTGCTTAATCGAGCTGTATTTGAGCCTTCTGCATATGGCACTGTCAGCTTTGCAAATAGATTATTAAGGGAGTATTTAACTGCTCAATGGGTGTCAATAAAGTACGCGAGTAAAGGTAGCGAAAATAAGCTTCGTTCTTTATTTTATAGTACTACTTACGGTATAGAAGTTCCTATACAGACATTAAAGCCCATATTGTCGTGGTATGCTCTCATGAACAATAGCTTTGCTGAAGTAGTGGCAAATATATCGCCGGAAGTGTTTATAGAAGATGGGGACCCTTCTAAGTTACCAATAGAACAGCGTCAAACTTTACTTGAAAAGTTCTGTGAGATGGTTGGCGCAACAGATGATTCATTTATTTCATTTGACGCTAATGCTATTGCTAGGTTTAGCCACCCTGATATGGGGAGCATATTTCATAGTCTATTGGAGCGATACTCAAGCAATAAACAATTAAGGCAAATATTGTTGCAAATGGCATTATGTATTGAAGCTAAAGAGTGTGAGGATGTAGCATGTGAAATATCAAAAGCAGTTGAAATGGATGTGTTATCTAAAACTTTAGCTGTAAGGCTATTAAAGAAAGTGGCGAGGTCAGATGTGATTAAGGCTAATGCAAGTGAATTACTTGCCGCTTTTTTAGATACTAATAATGAATCTCTAGCTTGTTTGATACTTGATGAGTACGGGAATCAATTAGAAACAAATGAATTGTTAGGAATATTACCTTGTATCGTCAAGCCCAATCAATACAGCTATCGAGCTATACAGTCATCAGTTGAAAACTATATCGAACGATTAAATTTTGACTCTATTTTAACTGTAATAGATTCATTGTTTGGCATGATTGATACTAAACCATATACCGAGCACTATGTTTGTTTAGTATCTGAGCGATATGAATGGTTATTTGGCTGTGTAGAGATAGCTTTACTTAGGGTCATTAAATTAAAAGAAATATCACATTTATCAACTAATGTACTTGAACTCATATCAAGAGCTCAGACCTACTATCAGTGCGGCAGCTATAGTCAACACGAGAAAAAAATTCCCGAAGCTGTTAAAAACTGGAAGGAACTTAACTATCAACTTTTTTGGCACGATGTAGCTAAAGAAAGGAGCAGGGTAGAAGAGGAGAATAAAAAATCCCCAAACCCTAAGTCCGTTGATATGTGGTTTCAAGTTCATGTTTATCAGGAGTTTTGGGGGTTTAATTACGATGACTTTCAGCAGGCAATAAAATGGGTTATGTCTAAGTCGATTAGAGATGACAAGTGTATCGCCTTTTCGTTGGCGTGGGCGTTAGCAAAAGAAAATGGTCTAGCTTTAGAAGATCTTGAAAAACTTAATAATGCATCCTATGAGTTTGATGGTGGTGTTGCTCTTTTAAAGGGGTTCTTAAACCCCGTAAAAGAAGATTGGCAGAAAGAATACGAAGCTCAAAAGGAAAAACTTTCAAAGCAGCGTGAAGAAAAAGAAGAGTTAAGAAAGAATAATTTTATTGAAAGTGTTTCCTCAATAAAAGCTAAGCCTGAAATTATCTTAGATATAAGGCATGCTGTGACGGGGCAGATAAATGGTTTTCAAAGCTATTTATTTAACTGTATAAGGAACAAATCTAAAGATACAAATCACTGGTGTTGCTTAAATTGGGAGGTGTTGACTCCTGATTTTGGAGACGAGGTTGCTTTAGCGTATAAAAACGCTTCAATTTCGTATTGGCGCTCTTACAATGCACCGTTATTAAAGTCAGAAGGAAATGATTTAAGCTCTGCTACTTATGGTTTCACTTTTGCGCTAAGTGGTGTCGGTATTGAAAATGAGACTATTGAAAATTGGGAGGCTTCATTATCTGAAATAGAAGTGAAGCAAGCTATAAAGTTAGCTCTTTGTGAAATGAATGAGTTACCAAGCTGGTTTGAGAAGTTATTTATAGCTCACCCTGTGTCAGTTATATCAATATTAATGCAAGAAATTCAGTGGTTGCTAATTAATAGTGAGGAGTCTAATTCAGGCCGTTACGTTTTAGGGCAAATACTAGTAAATGGTCATTACTTATTTGAAACATTATCTCGACCATTGTTTGACCTTATATCTGTATCAAACAACCCAAGTCATCAAATTAACAAAAATATTTTACGCATATTGACTACATCAAAATATATATCCAATGAACAGCTTGCTAGTTTGTCTGAGTACAAAATTAATAATAATAGCGACAACCTTAAAGGCGTGTGGTGGGCTATATTAATTAGTTCGGATGCAGTAAAAGGTGTACCACTATTAAGTACGGAGCTAAAAAAACAAACTAATGAAGATGCTACTAACTTAGCTATATCCGTACTTTCTGAGCTATCTAATAAGCGTAGTTATGACAAGTTGAGTGGTAGGAAGTCACATCATACAGTTACTTCAACTATGGAATTATATAAATTGATGCATCTATACATACGGGAAGAAGATGATATAGATAGGGCAAACGGGGGGTGTTTTTCACCGACATCAAGAGACGATGCTCAAGATGCTAGAAATAATCTATTTAACTCATTGAAAGAAATCCCAGGTGAAGAAACTTATAAAGCTTTGATGGAGATTGCCAAGATGTGGAATGATGTCCCTTACAGAAGGTCATGGATAGAGCATTTAGCTTTACAGCGAGTGATAGAGGATGCAGATAAAAAAGTTATGACAGAAACCGCTTTTAATAAGTATTCTCAGGAATTAAACCTTGGTGTAGAATCAACCGTACTTTTGACTAAAATCGAGAATAATGTGAGTAATAACTTCAACGGACCAGTATCTAATTCTGTTATAGGCGACAATAATAAGGATATACAAATTACTCAAGACAGCAATAAAACTGAAAATATCCCTGAGCCGATTAAAGCTAGTAAATGGCACGAAAGTTTTTTAGGGAAAATCATCGTAGGAGTAATTATTGTATTTATTGGAGTCGCTATAAAGCAGTACATGTTTTCCGTTTAACCTTGCTCATCATAAGGTGTGGAAATGAAGCGGGCTTCGGGGGGAGGTTTTGTACTTTGCATGATAAAGGTACTTTTTCTAATCCAAGACAGGTTAACTAGAATCAATACTCTAAGTGGTTTTTGTCCCAAAACTTGCTGGGTATCTCCTTCATACAGACTGGTTACACTAGTGCCAAAAAGGTGAGCCATGGTGATTAGCGAGACGACCGTCCGCCCCATGTTCGGACTGGCTGCGAGTTGACGAGTCAATGCGATGGCAAGTCTGTGTGAGTGAGTGGATATCAGCAACCTACCGTTCTATTTTTTCGAATGTTTAGGACGTGATTTCGCGTTATTCTTTTGTAAACTTCCTTGTTATTCTGCCTCCATCAGCAAAGCGTTTGCGTCTTGTGTTAGCCGTATGATCTTGGCGTTTCACGCACCGCTTTGCTCAACCGATAGGAGAGCAGCAATGAAAGTGTTAAGTCAGTTTTCCGCCAAAGCCGCGATGGATGGCGATGGGGTCAATATTCGCCGTGTCGCCGATTTTGTGACGACTAAATTTGATCCTTTCTTGATGATCGACGAAATTAAATCCGATGATGAACAAGACTTTATTGGCGGTTTCCCCGCACATCCCCATCGCGGGATGGAGACCTTTACTTATATTCGTAAGGGTGGCTTTGAGCACCGTGACCAAATGGGTAATGTGAAGGCGATTCGTGCCGGCGATGTGCAGTGGATGAGTACCGGGTTCGGGGTAGTGCACTCTGAAATGCCACTTGCCGATGCTGTCGATGGTCTGCATGGATTCCAAATTTGGGTCAACATGCCCGCCAAAGACAAGCTGCGTCCAGCGAAGTATCAAGATACTGCGGGTAGCGCGAGCGTTGAAGCGACCAATAACACTGGCGCTAGCTTAAAAGCCTTAGCGGGTGATTGGGGCTTTAAAGATCAACCACTGATTAGTGCAGCCATCCAAGGATTAGCGGGCGAAGCTGCCGTTGCTGATTTGAGCCTAGCGCCAAACGCTGAGGCCACACTTGATTTGTCTCAACACGAGTTTGTCGCCTTGTACTTGTACCAAGGTGACTTAAGCAAGGGTGAAGATTCACAGTGGTCATATCATCAGGGCGAGTTTTTAGTGCTCGATAGCCAAAGTGTGCTTAAGCTTAAAGCCGATGAGCGCGGCGCTGGGATGCTACTGTTTGCCGGTAAACCTATCCGTGAAAAAATCGTCCAGATGGGTCCATTTGTAATGAACACCCAAGCGGAAATTCAGCAGGCGATTCGCGATTATCAAGAAGGGCGTTTCGGCCAAATCGCGTAATTTGTTAAATCTGCCGCACTGAGCTAATTCTAAATCCAAGCCTAAATCTAAGTCTAAGTCTAAGCCCTGTATTCCTACAGGGCTTTTTTGTTGCTGTTCACGCCAGCTATCTCTATTGCTTAAGGACTTGAGGCAAAAGCCGCGCTTTGTTGCTACAATAGCCATGCTTTTGGGTTGAGCGAGCCTAGCGCTTTATTCTTAACTCAAGCTAGCCTGAATCTTGATAGACCAGTTAAATCGATAAGTAACGCAATTTCAGTAACCTAGCAGCCGCTTCGTTACCCACCACAGGATATTCACCTTGAGCAACTCTGATACTAAGCCTAATCCATCAATGGCTTTTTCGACTCTTAAGCTAAAACCCGAACTGCTTGAGAACCTTTCTTCTATGGGCTACAACGAGATGACGCCAATTCAGGCGCAAAGTTTGCCACCCATTTTAGCGGGGCAGGATGTGATAGGTCAGGGTAAAACTGGCTCGGGTAAAACGGCCGCCTTCGGCTTAGGATTACTGAACAAGTTAGACGTTAAACGCTTTCGTATTCAAACCTTAGTGTTATGCCCAACCCGCGAGTTGGCCGACCAAGTGGCGCAGGAAATCCGTACCCTTGCCCGTGGTATTCATAACGTTAAAGTACTGACACTTTGCGGCGGTGTGCCTATGGGGCCACAAGTCGGCTCGCTGGAACACGGCGCACACATTATTGTGGGTACGCCGGGTCGTATCGTCGATCACTTAGATCGCAATCGCTTAGATTTAAGCAATCTCAACATGTTAGTGCTCGATGAAGCTGATCGCATGTTAGAAATGGGCTTCCAACCCGCCCTCGATGCGATTATCGAACAAGCCCCGCGTGAGCGTCAGACGTTGCTATTCAGCGCGACCTTCCCAGAGCAAATTCAATCGATTGCTAAGCAAATCATGTATGACCCAAGCATGGTTAAAGTTGAAGGTAATCACGACAGCTTGAGCATAGCCCAACATTTTTATCATTTAGACGATGACAAGGCGCGTATGCAAGCGCTGCAATTATTGTTGTTAGAACATAAGCCTGAAAGCGCAGTGGTGTTCTGTAACACTAAACGCGAAACCCAAAAAGTGGCCGATGAGCTTGAAGGCTTAGGCTTTAGCGTATTGGCTTTGCACGGTGATTTAGAGCAAAGAGACAGGGACGAAACCTTGCTGCAATTTGCTAATAAGAGTGCCTGTGTATTAGTGGCGACCGACGTTGCCGCCCGTGGTTTAGATATCGATGCGCTGGATGCCGTGTTTAACTATCACGTTGCCTACGACACCGAAGTCCACATTCACCGTATCGGTCGTACTGGCCGTGCGGGCAGTAAAGGCGCCGCTTATACCTTCTATAACGATCAAGACGGTTACAAAATTGCCTTGTTAGAAGAGTATTTAGAGCGCGAAATTACCAGCGAATCACTGCCATCTGAAAGCCTGCTCGGCAACACGCCTGCAGCGCCAACCATGATCACTTTGCAGATCGATGGCGGTAAGAAAGAAAAACTGCGTCCAGGGGATATCTTAGGCGCGCTGACGGGCGAAAACGGTATCGAAGGCTCACAGGTGGGTAAAATCCAAGTGACCGATTACCGCGCCTATGTGGCCGTTAATCGTAAGGTTGCCAAGAAAGCGCTGAACAAAATTACTGGCGGCCGCATTAAAGGAAAATCTTACCGCGCTTGGCCAATGAAGTAAGCTTAGCTTGAGTTGAATCGTACCTCGATTTAATTCACTTCACCTTTAAAGGGAATAAACTCAGGTTTATTCCCTTTTTTGTTGGGTGTGATTAATGCAATGACTGAGTCTTTTTGTTTTTTAAATGCTAATTAAGGTGGGCAGTTAAGTAACACTTTGTATTCGCCTGCTTAATTAATATGCCCCTCAGCTTGCCTGTGGTAGAAGTGATTCTGAGTAAAAAATAAATGAGCAGATTAACGGCTTTGTCAGGTGATAAGGCGTACATCGGTTTGGAGTATTTATGTTTCGAAGGACGATTTTACTAAGTATCTTTTTGAGCGCAGCGAGCGCTGCATCAATTCAACCAGAGTTACAACCAGAGTCACAACCAGAGCGGCAATTAGAGTCTCAGCCAGCGTCGCAACCTTTACAGCACTACATTTACATTAATCATCGTGAGGCAAACGGAGAAAACATTCGTGCCGACAAGGCGCTGCGCGATCCTCGTTTTGGCGGTGCGCAGATTGTTTATACCTGGCGCAGTTTAGAGCCTAAGCAGGGCGAATATGATTTCAGCGCGATTAAGGCCGATATTGCGTATCTCGATTCGATAGGCAAAAAATTGTGGATCCAGCTGCAAGAGAAATCCTTTACGCCTAGAGTCAATGTGCCGGCTTATTTGCTCGATGAGCCTATTTATCAAGGCGGCGTGTTTAAGCAAAGCATGCTGAGCGCGCCAGAGCGTGATCCCAATAAACCTGTGACGGATGACGAATACGGTTGGTCTGCCAAAATGTGGGAGCCTTCAGTACGTGCGCGTTATCAACAATTGGTGCGCCAGCTAGGTCAAGAGTTTGATGGGAAAATCACTGGTATTAACTTTAGTGAAAGCTCAATTGAAGTGGGGACTGAAAACGCCGACGGAACAACCACCTTCCCCAGTGATTTTAATCCTAAAGACTATATCGATGCGATTGGCGAAAACATGCAGGTATTAGCTGAGTCATTTCAGCATTCAACCGCTATGGTGTATTTGAACTTTTTACCAGACGAATGGCTGCCATGGAATGACAAAGGCTATATGCGAGGCTTATTTGCGCAAGCCAAAGCGCTCAATATGGGCGTAGGTGGCCCAGATTTAATGCCATATCGTAAAGGCCATATGGGACAGAGTTACGCCTTTATTAAAGAATATCCAGCGGCATTGGTGAAAGGTATGGCGGTGCAAGACGGTAATTTGCGGCAGATTAATCCCAAGACAGGTAAAAAGAATACTGTGCCTGATCTGCTGGATTTTGCACAAAACTACCTAGGGCTCGACTACATTTTTTGGGTTGAAGATGAACCCTATTTTACGGATGAAGTCCTGCAGCAGTTGCCAACTCCAGATACTAAGACGAATTAACTTAGGCTGTTGTTTAAGGTTGTTGTTTAAGGCTGTGATTGTTCAAGCCGATTATTGGTCAAAGCGTAGAACAATAAACAAAGACAAACAAAAACGCCCAATTCCATGCGGAGTTGGGCGTTTCTTTTTAGGGCTTAATGCGGCTAAATCGCCAAGCGAGTTCGCTCAGTGGGTGCATTAATCCTGTGAATTTCTTGGACGACTCGCACCGTTATTTGGGCGACGGGTATTTTTCTTTGGGCCATTGGCGTAAGGGTTCTCACCCGCTTGGCCACGATTTTCGCCAGAACCTGAACGGCTTTCATTTGGACGACTAGCGCCTGCGCTATTGGCACGGCCATCGTTTGAACGTGGCGGACGTGGTTTAGCATCGGCACGGGGTGCGCTACTGGCTTCACCGCTGTGTCTTGGGTTCTTGTCGTTTGGCTTGTGGCCGCGCGCGACGTCACCGCTGCGTTGACCGTCTTTATGCTCGGCGCTTCTTGGGGCACCATCGCGTGAGCTAGGTTGGTTTGAGCTGCGGGTATTTCTACGGCTTGGTACTGATTTACCGCTGCTTTTTCCGCCGCCACCTAAACGTGACTCAGGCAATACATGGTTAAAGCCTTCAACCATTTCTCGGTCTAATACGCGATTGATCAAACGCTCGATATCGTTCAGCAGTTTGATTTCTTCGTTGCTCACCAGTGACACGGCTTGACCCGATGCGCCAGCGCGGCCAGTACGGCCGATACGATGCACATAATCTTCTGGCACGTTCGGTAAGTCGAAGTTAACCACTTGTGGTAATTGGTCAATGTCCAAACCACGGGCGGCGATATCGGTTGCAACCAGTACGCGAGCTTGACCATTTTTAAAGTCGGCCAAAGCTTTAGTTCGCGCTGTTTGGCTCTTGTTACCGTGGATAGCGGCGGCTTTAATGCCCGCATCTTCAAGGCTTTTCGCCAGACGGTTAGCGCCATGTTTAGTGCGCGAGAATACCAGCACTTGTTGCCAATCGTTTTGCTTGATGAGTTGGATCAACAGTGCCGATTTTTGGCTCTTATCGACTGGGCAAACCCATTGTTTTACTGTGGTCGCCGCCGCGTTACGTGGCGTGACCGAAATTTCGACCGGATTATTCACTAAACCTTTTGCCAGCTCACGAATTTCATCGGAGAAGGTGGCTGAGAACATCAGGTTTTGGCGTTGCTTAGGTAAAATGGCCAGGATCTTACGGATATCGCGGATAAAGCCCATGTCGAGCATGCGATCGGCTTCATCTAATACTAAGATTTCAAGCTGGCTGAATTTCACCGCTTTTTGATTGTACAGATCCATCAATCGACCTGGTGTGGCGACTAATACGTCGACACCGTGGCGCAATTTCGCGATTTGTGGATTGATAGGCACGCCACCAAATATCACCGCTGAGCGCAGTGGTAAATTCTTACCATAGGTTTCAACACTTTCTGCAACCTGAGCCGCCAATTCGCGTGTCGGAGTTAACACTAATGCGCGCACTTGGCCTGCTTGGGCACGGTTACCTTTACTCAGGAGTTCGAGCATAGGTAGGGTGAAACCTGCTGTTTTACCTGTTCCTGTTTGGGCGGCCGCCATCACATCTTTGCCTTGAAGCACAGCGGGAATTGCTTGAGCTTGGATTGGCGAAGGTGTGTCGTAGCCTTGTTCGGCAACGGCTTTAAGTATCGGGGCCGATAAGCCCAGGGAGGTAAAACTCATAGATTGGTCTCTTGTGGCAACGCTTTGCTGCATTTATGGTCAATAGCCAGGTCTGCTGGCGGGCGTGCAGCTTACAGGATCGGGGCCCTAAGTGCCATCGAATAAAGACTTTTACAGCGGGTTTCATTCATATTGGCACATAAATCGCTTGTCAGCGGCTTTCACTCGGTCTCGCTTATCTTTTAGGCGCAAGTTTCCTCAGCCGAATTTGAGCTTATTGAGGGCGAATCTGCGTCCTACGAAGTGCCGTTTTGTATTGGTAGAGGCTTTGGGCCGCACTTTTACTGTTATTTTTGGGTGCGGTTGAGCCTAATGGACTCACCAAATGTACAGTATGGCTATCAGGCTGATTCAATCTACTAAACAGATCGGTTTAAAGTTAACTCGTCGACTCTTTTTATCTAAAAGTTAGAGTGAGTTAGCGGTAGATCACGCTAGATTAATTTGAGTGGTATAAACTCAAGACGATAGGAGTAGAATTCATCAATATCTATTCTCTGCATGCTTGCGATGACTCTCGTGTTTATTTTAGGATGAGCTAACGCGGGAAACGGTTAAACGCCTCTCATTTATAGGTGGATTATGACAGCGATACAGCATATTGAACGCCTTGCTCGAGGTCGCAGTGAACAGGCCGTCGCTGTGATTAAAAATGTGCAGCAGATGTCGAACATCCCCATGCATGAGATGCAACTCGCCCTCAAACAATTACTTAACTGCGGCCGAATTGCGCTGCATTTTCACCCCGATAGAATTGATAGTCGTGGTATGACAGTGGCCGAAGGTTTGCTGCGCGATGGTCAATACCGCAGTCAGTTTGAGACCCATATTTCCAACGGTCAGTTATCCCCTGAATTAGGCGGTCCACGGGATCACTGGGAAAATCAGCTATTTGGTGATGTATACAAGGGCACTAAATCTCGGCCTAAATATGGCGCACTCGATCTGGGCATGTGGCAGGACGGCCCCGCGCCGCGTTTTGGTAGCTGCTATTTGCTGACCTACGCCAGTGTGATGGCACGTTCAACCTTTTGTTATCTCGACTCGTACCGCAATCCGAAAGAGAAGGGCACGCTATCATGCTTTGATGATGTGTTAGCGGCGCTGCTGACCGAGAGTTTTGAGCGTCACTATGCCCTAGGCAAATCCGACTTTAAGCCGTTGAATGTGATTCATTATTTGGGGCATCAACTCAATGCTTCCTTGCTGTCACGTTTTGAGCGGCCGTTATCGAATAATCTCGATCACTATATCGAGGCGCAGATCCACGGTGATGTTTCCCTCGATGAAGATATCGCCATGCTGGTGGCGGATCCAAGCTTTAAGGGCACTGATATTGGCGCCAGCTTAAGTAAGATTTGCGACAGATATGATATCGAGCTGCAATATCATGATGGTTTTAGCCTACATACGGCGCAGATCCCAAGCGATTTTCGCGGGCCGACTATGCCATCGCTCGCTAATCGTATCGCCATAGAAGACAGAGTCGATGCCTATGCCATAGGTGTGGCCGCGCGGGATTTATATCATTCACCCCAGCATTGGCGCGAACGCGGTAACCGTGCTCAAGTCGCCCACGAACTTAAGTTACTCTGGCATGTGCTAGTGAAATACGGCGCAGTGCAGTGAGGGTTACGTTTTTAAAAAACGTTTGATTGTAAAATGTGACGCTAACAAAAACAGCGAGATAACCTCAGGTTAGCTCGCTGTTTTTCTATTATATTTCAGCTTTAAGGTCGTTCTAGCAACCTGTGTCGACCTTGTTATAGGTGGGGATTCCCGTCGTCTCCCACTTGTAGTCGATATAGCAATTTGTCGCTTCGACTTGCGCTTGAGTCGGCGTATCAAGGTTCAGTTTTTGCTTCGGTGTGGCAATGACTTGGTAGGTACCGCCAGTAGTATGGATTCGATAGGACCATTCATCGACATTGAGCCCAGCAGCCTTAAAGATCTCTGGCGGCGTAGTATAAGCGGCGCTTGGTGCTGTACCGCTGGCACTGGCTGCCCAAGGTTGGTAGTTTTCGCCACGGATCCCGTCGTAAACGACTCGATTGGTGGTGCTGCTGTTAGCAATTTCCGACTTCGCTTTGAATAGGGTGACGGCGGATTTCATCGAAGCCTGTGCACCTGAAAGCTGACTCTTATAGGCATCTGATTGTATATTAATGAATTTAGGTGCAGCAACTACAGCTAATACTCCTAGAATAATAATGACCACAACGAGTTCAATCAGGGTAAAACCGGCATGTTTATTTGGCATAGGTAGGGGATAATTAATACAAAGAGGTTCATGCTACCTAAGTTTCCCCAAACAGGCTAGTGCTAGGGAAAGTTCCGTTAACTCAGGGATTTGTTTATCTTTAGCTCGTTTTTGTGAGTCTGCTAGCAAAAGTCTGTAATAGGGTTTCATCTGTTTTAGATGCCTGCGATACTGCGCCCCTATCGGAACTTTTTAGCCGTTGCAAGCCCCGTAAACTGAGTATTATCGATAGCCGATCCCCGCTACGAGTCGCTTAATTGTTTTCTTGTTGGAGCACCATGGATAAGTCGTTAGAAAAATCCCTTCTTGTTTGGCTTAAAGCCCAGAAAAAAGCCTGTGGCTTGTTCCTTAAATTGTCGTTATTGCTTGGGATGATAAGTGCCGTCGCTATGGTGGCGCAGGCTTATATTATCGCGACGATTCTGGATGGCGTGATCATGGGGCAGCAAGTCGTACCGCTCACTGACAATGTCCAGATGGTCAGTTCCAGCGTGAGTATTGATACCTATACATCTCATTTTATTGCGTTAATCGCCTTGATGTTACTGCGCGCCTTACTTGCTTATGGTCGTGAACGCGCCAGTTTTGAGGCGGGTAAGCGCCTTCGTGGTCATATTCGCGCGGCAGTAATGGACAAGTTGACTAAGCTAGGTCCGGCGTTTATTAAAGGTAAACCCGCAGGCAGTTGGGCCAGCATAGTGTTAGAGCAAGTCGAAGATTTACAAGACTTTTATGCCAGATACCTTCCGCAAATCAGCCTTGCTGGTTTTATTCCCATCCTCATTTTAGCGGCGATATTCCCGATTAACTGGGCGGCAGGCTTAATCCTGTTACTCACAGCGCCGTTAATCCCTATGTTTATGATTTTAGTTGGCATGGGCGCTGCCGATGCCAATCGCAAGAATTTCAGTGCGCTTGCAAGATTAAGCGGCCACTTTATGGATAGATTAAAAGGCTTAAGCACCTTGAAACTCTTCCACCGAGGTGATGCTGAGCTAAAGGTGATCGCCACTGCTTCGGAAGAGTTCCGTAGTCGCACTATGTCGGTACTGCGGATGGCTTTTTTAAGCTCGGCGGTATTAGAGTTTTTTGCCGCGGTTTCGATTGCTGTGCTGGCGGTTTATTTTGGTTTCAGTTACTTAGGTCACTTAGATTTTGGCTACTATGGCGCCCATGCCAATATCAGCTCGAGTACAGATCCTCAAATAGTCGGTATTCCTTTTAGCCTGTTTACTGGGCTGTTTATTCTGATTTTAGCCCCTGAGTTTTATCAACCGCTGCGCGACATGGGCACTCATTACCATGCTAAGGCGCAGGCTATAGGCGCGGCAGAAGCCTTGATTACCTTGCTCGAACATCCCGAACCTGAGTTTGTCGGCCAAGTGCACATCAATAGCATAGAAACCCTGAGTGCTGATCATCTTGAAGTGTTTAGTGTTGATGGCACGCGTTTACTCGGCCCGTTGAGTTTTGAGTTAAATGAGGGTGAACGTTTAGCCTTAGTTGGCCCAAGCGGTGCGGGGAAAACCAGTTTACTCAATGCCTTATTGGGATTTTTACCCTATAAGGGCCATTTGCTGATCAATGGCCATGAGTTATCCGCATTAGATTTAGCCCATTGGCGACAGCATTTAGCTTGGCTGGGCCAAGAACCGCAGTTATTCCACGGTACTGTGCGGGATAACGTAGCTTTAGCCGCCCCCACTCTGCCCGACGATAGGCTATGGAACTTGCTCGCAGAGGCCAATATCAGCGACTTCGTTAAGGCGCAGCCACTGGGGTTAGATGCGCCAGTCGGTGAGCAATCCTCCGGTTTATCCGTTGGCCAAGCTCAACGTATTGCCTTAGCAAGAGCGCTTGGGCAGCAGGCGAGTCTGTTTGTCCTCGATGAGCCTACGGCCAGTTTAGATAGCCAGAGTGAGCAGGCGGTGAGTTCTGCGTTAAATCGGGCCATGACGGGTAAGATGTGCATTATGGTGACCCATAGATTAGATCAGTTAGATCAAATGGATACTATTCTTGTGCTCGATAAAGGTTTGATAGTACAGCGGGGCGACTTTACCTCTTTGTCTAACACGCACGGCTTATTCCAAACCTTACTGCGTGAGAATATTGAGTCCGTGGCGGATATTGAACTTGTACCGTTATCAACCAGCGCCACTTCGGTCGATATTGCCGCCGAGCCAACTAAAGGAGAGGCCCAATGAAAGTGCTAATCCCCTTTATTCGATTGTTCTCGCGCCAGTGGCTGATGATGTCCGTGGGCTTGCTGCTGACCATCATTACCTTGATGGCTGGCATAGGTTTACTGTCACTTTCGGGCTGGTTTCTTTCCGCTACCGCGGTCGCGGGTTTGACGATAGTCACGGCGCAGTCCTTTAACTTTTTTACTCCTGCGGGCGGCGTACGTTTCTTATCAATTGCCCGTACTGCCAGTCGTTATGGCGAGCGTTTAGCGACCCATGAGGCGACCTTTAAGTTGCTGACTGAGCTTCGCGTTTGGGCGTGGCGTAAACTCTTGCCGCTAAGTGCTAAAAATCTGCAGGGGCTACGCCGTGGCGACATGCTTAATCGCTTAGTTGCCGATATCGATACCCTAGATCATCTATATCTGCGACTGCTCACGCCTATGGCTGCATCACTGCTGATGACTGGGCTCTTGTATCTATTTCTCGCATGGTTCGATGCCAAACTTGCCCTCAGTCTTTGCCTGTTTTTAGTCGCCATTTGGCTGGTGATGCCACTGCTATTTTATCGCCTTGGACACGCGCCGAGCCGGACTATGCTCGAAACCAAGCGTCATTATCGGGTGCAGTTGTTAGATATGCTGCAAGGTCAAGCCGAACTCAGCCTATTTGGCGCCAACGACAGATTCAGGCAGAAACTGAATGATGCGCAAACAGAGCTGTTTCGCAGCCAAAGTGCGATGGCCAATATCACAGCGCTCAGCCAAGCCATGTTGATCCTCTCCACTGGTTCAGCCTTGATCATGATGCTTTATTTAGCCGCTCAAGGTGTGGGTGATGCGGTGCCGCCGGGCCCCATGTTTGCGCTTATGGTGTTTGCCACTATGGCCTGCGTTGAGATGATGATGCCGATTGCGGGCGCGTTTCAGCATTTGTCTGGCTGCGTATTGGCGGCGACACGGATTAATGAAATCACCGAACAAGAGGCCGATATTCAATTTGTGGCCGATACAGGCCTGAGGGCAAAATCTGGCGCATTGCAGATTGAAGATATCCGCTTTGGTTATCGAGACGATCAACACGTGCTGCAAGGCTTGTCCCTTGAGATAAAAGCGGGGCAAAAAGTCGCGCTACTTGGGCCAACGGGTTGCGGTAAGTCGAGCTTACTGGCGCTGATTACCCGCGAATGGCAAGCGCAGCAAGGGCACATCAAGCTCGATGGTCTTCCTCTTTCAGATTACAGCGAGCGCGGCCTTAGGGATGGGATAACTGTGATTAGCCAACGCATCTACCTGTTTGCGGGCACCTTGCGGGAAAATTTAGTATTAGCGCTACCTGTTATCGAAGGTGAGAAACGCACGGCCCACGACGCACGTTTGATTGATGTGTTACAGCGGGTCGGACTTGGCGCTTTACTCTCAGGTGATAAACCGCTGGATATGTGGATAGGTGAAGGTGGACGTCAGCTTTCGGGCGGCGAGCAGCGCCGAATTGGTGTTGCAAGAGCGCTGCTGCGTGATGCGCCGCTGCTATTACTCGATGAACCGACTGAAGGGCTAGATAAACGTACCGAGCGAGAAATTTTAAGTTTACTGTTTGAGTTTGCTCAGGATAAAACCTTGCTGATGATTAGCCATCGTTTAACTGCTATGGCGAAGATGGATCACATTCATCTACTCGGTCAGGGTAAGATTATTGCGTCTGGCACTCACCAGAGCTTAATTGAAGACAGTGCAGAGTATCAGGCCTTATACCAAAGACTTGCTTAAGCCTCCTGTATTCAAGCCTTTAACGTTCAAGTCTTTGACGTTCAATATGATGAATAGCGATATTTTTTACCCATTAAAAGCGGATATAAATCGATGAACCCTGCGATGCCAGAAGCGTTAGCCCCACAAATCAATGCCCATTTTAATGGTAAATTTTAGGTCGAGCTTAAATATCGCTTATTGGATCGCCACGCTTTTTTCGCTGTCTTGCAGATGAGAAATCCTGAGATCATGCTCGAAGATAATCTTGAGCATGACTGTTACTTTGATCTGCCATCACAATCACTTAAAGGCGAGCACAAGAGTTTGTGTATCCGTGAGATGCAGCCATCGGGGATTATGCTGTGGATAGTGAAAGGGCCGGAAAAAGACCGCTGTGAAGCCGTTAATATCACAGAAGCGACCAAGGCAAAGAGTATGCTGCATACCTTAGGTTATGAGTGCGTACTGGAAATTAAAAAGCGCCGCAGTATCTATTTTCTCGGTGAATTTCATCTAACAATCGATCATCTCGAAGGCTTAGGGGATTTTGCCGAGCTTGCGATTATGACTAACGATGAAACCCTGTTGCCTAAGTATGAAGCGCAATTACAACAACTCGCCGCCGATTTGGGTTTAAGTGAAATGCAGCGGGAGTTGTTATCCTATCGGCAGTTGCAGCAGGCTTTAAATGATCAGTGATGGTTCAATCTTGTTGGATTAAAAGCTTAAAGTTCATGGCTTAACGTTTAAGAGCTTAAAGTTTAGCGGCGTAAGTTTAATGGCAGGATGCTAAATCCGGCTAAGCAATCTCTCGCAACAAACCGCTATGGCTAAGTTCAAATCCCTTTGAGCGTCACTGTCCATATCGCATTCACTGTTTGTTTTTAACTCGCTATCGACGACTTAAACTTAAGCCTTGTATTTAAACTTAAGCATCGCATTTACATTCAAGCCACTTTCACAAACTTAAACTCAAATTCAAACTCAAAATCAAACGATTTAAGCAGCGGTTACCCCGCTTTATTTGCCGTTAATTGCCTAATGCGTTTTAGCCTAAGCGTTGTGAAAAGGCGAGGTAGCGTTTTACTTCCGCTTCAGGAAATTTCAATTCGTCACCATCTTGAACACTCGAGAGTAAATTCTCCCGAGCGAAACGTTTGATGGTCGCAGGTGTTTTATCTAACATTTTGCACACTTCATCTAAGGTTAATAAGTTATCGCTCATAGCACTCTCCCAGTATTTCAATAGAAACATAACCCAAAGAGTATAGAACAATAATTTCAACCAAGATGATACCTGCGACCTAAACCGCTAAGGTTATGACTCTATTTTGTGGTTGCGTGCCGTTTCCCGCACTTGACTCTCTATTTGCAGATGCCCTTTTGCCGCTGTGATCGCCAGAACCGCGCGGGACTTAAACTCGCGGCGATATAAGGTCGCGACCACAAATAAGCTCGCTGAGATAAAGAGTATCGGGTGCACAAACCAGCACAATACTGCCATCGAAAAGTAATAGGCGCGTAAGCCATAGTTATAGGAGTGCGCCGCTTGATCTTGCACCGTCGCCATTTGCCTTGCGTAGGCTTTGAGATTGTCGTTCGAGCCATCGCTGTCTAAAGGACCCGCGCCTATCATCACGTTCACAAAACCGTATTGGCGCATCGACCAAGTAAACTGGAAGAAGGCCATCACAAAAATACTGACTAGCAAAGCAAGTTTGACTTGCACCAGCGCATGATTCGGTGGTGTGGCGAAGGGAATCGTCGCAATAACACTTTCTAGTCGTTCAACTTGTGCAAATAAGGTCAGCACACCCGCGAGTACAAACAGCGTGGTCGAGGCAAAAAAGGCAATATTGCGCTCAAGGTTGGCCAGCAGCGCCGCATCACCCACACGCACGCCGCGGGTCATTACCTCTAGCATCCAGTAAATTCTATGCTTATGCAGACCTCGGGCAATACAGTCGGTATCTTTCGCCTTACGACGGGCAAAGGCGGTATAGCCAGCCCAAGAAACGATAAACCACACCAATGCAGAAATATCTAATAGCGAGAATGTCATAGCAACCTTGAGAAAGTGACCTTGATAAAGTGAAAACCAATCAATTGATTGAAGGCTGATTATGAAGGTTTTTATCTCTTAGGCGCAATCCCCTAGTATCACTTTGAAATCTATCCTATTCACAATTTGAAGCCGCTCACATTGGTTTTGAAGTCTCTCGCAGGGTGAGGCTTATTGGTGGAAGAGTGTTGAGGGATTACAGCCAAGCGGCAAGGATGGTTGCTTAACGTTTGCTGATATTCACTGGCAGCGGCTCGCCATGGCATTCACTCACCGACACGCAGCGAGTCCATCCGTGGATGCTCGACCGCCCCGTCCATGGGGCGGACGGTCGTCTCGCCCATTACCATGGTTTGCCTTTTTAAATCAGCGTAATCTGCTGGTTCAAAAGACTAGTGTTACCATGCCGTGAATGGTAATTTTAATGGCTCGTTAAATTATTAAACTTACTCACTATGTTCTATTTAATAATTTTACTTAATGTAATCGCCAAATATTTCTATCATTTTTTCTTTCCATTTTACTGGTACTGTAGTCCAGTCATCCCCCCAAGTTTGAGTTTGTATATAGGCTTTAAATGGTTTCTCTGATTTAGGTGCTTTATAACCAATTTCATCTTCAATGTTCTCATGCATTTGAATTACTTTGCCATTTCCAGCTAAAGCATCAACTATTGGCTGATTGAAGATCATCGCACCAGCCACGCCATAATCCCTATCATGTACAACAATTGGGTATATTCCCATTGCAACAAGATATTTAATCAACCCAATGATAGACGCTTTACCTCTTGCCTTAATTATTTCAAATTCTGATATTATTTTTAGATAGTCTTCTTTTGGGAGTCTTTTTAGTGTTTCTTTTATGACAATCTCTTCAGTATCTCCTTCTACAATAACAACATTTTTTGTGAAAAAGATGCGTGCGATATGATCATCAATACGCAATATCATTTTTACATGTGATTTATCATCATCTTCTAGTTTTGCGTATGTCTCTGTAACATTAAATGGTGAGGAAATAACGCCGTGCCCATTACATCGAAGACTATTAAGCACTTGCTTGGGTTTTCTTGATAAGTCAATGATGAAAGGCGAGTGTGTTGTGGCTACAATTTGGGATTCTTTGCCACTTAATTCATAAATGGCATCACGCATTTGATTCGCTGCACTTGGATGCAAATAGGTTTCCGGCTCTTCAAAGGCAATAATTAGCGCACGATTGTGCTCATCTTCTCGCTTCGAAAGCCATTTTTGTCTGAAGCGAAGCATTCCAAATGCTGCTGCTCGAATCATGCCTGCTCCTTGTTGGCTAATTTCAGTTCTAACATTGCTCGACATTTCAACATTAAATGTAGGCTTTAATGCTGTTTTTGGATCACTTAAATTAGCTGTAGCGTGAAGCTTAGAATCAGGAAAAACACTTGCTAATACTGAGTTTAATTCGCTAATCATTTTGCCAAACTCAGAGTTTTCATCTTCAGGGTTGAGTTCTTGTGCTAGTTTGTCTAGGCACTCTTGTGCTTGGGTGTAATTCTCAGATTTACTTCGAACGTCTTCAAATAATTCACTTAGTGTTTTTCCTAGTACTCCTGATGTACCACCTTCAATTTCAGTGGAGGAGGAGTCTGCTGGTATTAATAAAAATCTAGGTAACATTTTTAGAACATTGCCAGGAATACCACCAGGGTTAGTAAACCATGTATCGGTTTCTTTGAGGTCCCAGATCACATCTAATTGTTCTAGTTTTTCTTGCGCCGCTTTACTGGTGCCAATCTTTGCGGTGATATCGGTGAAAAGTTCTTTAACATCCTTAGATGGGACTCCTGAGTCAATAAATTCTTGGCCAGTTTTGCAGGATGCAAATGCAGCACTCCTTTCTCTTTCTTTTGATTTGAATTCAATAACTACATCGCTGCCTAATTTATAGGTTTTTTTATAAGTGACAGATAAACCTGAATCATCATTCTCGTCTTTAGGTACGTCATACTTAAAAATGCGACCTTTAAATCCTCTCCACTCATTTGCTTCGGCAGGTAGGTTTCTGAATTCAGCTTCGAAAATAATGGTATCGACAGCAGGCTTTGTTTCATGAGTATCTTCATCTATTACTGAAAAATACTCTTGGCTAGGGATTGTTTTTTTACCAGATAATAGCCATTCAATGGCTTTTAGGGTTGTGCTTTTTCCTGAGTTGTTCGACCCAATTAGAAAAGTTGCGTCACCGAAAAGTAACTCGGTATTTCTTATTCGTTTGAATCCACAAATTTTTAATGAATGTAATTTCATGTTTATTCCTAATTAAATTATTAAAATATAGATCCGAACATACACGTTAAAACAATTTATTGAGACACCCATTGTTAAATTTTGCAATGTCAAAAAATGGGACATGCATAGCTCTTTTGGAATTAACTGCCAACACCGTGACCACAGGAGTTCATCTTCCCTGCGAAGTTGCTGAAGGGCGTTGAAGAAAATCGCGTGAGCGAGGCATGGATGCCTCGCTAGCTTTCGGGGTACAGGATGTACCATCGGAAGCGTTAGCGATTTTCGAATAAGCACGAAGCCACTAACCAACGCATGTAACTTCGCTAGGGGCGTCTTGGAGCATCCAAGGAGAATAGGACGAGCAGTCCTCCTTGGTCGGGTGTGGGGTGAAGCCCCACGACCTTGATTTTTATTGATAAACTCAAATGGAAAATGCGAAGACTCCCACAATGTTCAGTTCTCTAAAAGTTATCCCTAAAAAATGATGGAGGAGCCAATGATAGCAGTGATCATTTCTCGCATTGAAGCTTGGGTATGAGCATTAGCCCTTTAGAAAAACGTAACCTAATAAAAAGGCCAGACAGTGTCTGGCCTTAACTTACATAGCTGTCTTAGCTTAAGCGGATGCCTTAGCCGAAGACGGGGGTAAGCTTATTCTTCGCTATCACCGAGTGACAGCAATGTCGCGTTACCACCGATGGCGGTGATGTTGTTAGTGCGAGTCTTTTCAGTCACAAAACGGGTTAAGTAGTGTGGGCCACCGGCTTTAGGGCCAGTGCCTGACAGGCCTTGACCGCCGAAAGGCTGTACGCCAACCACAGCGCCGATTTGGTTGCGGTTAATGTAGACGTTACCCACATTCACTTTATCTGCAACTTCAAGGGCATGGCCTTCGTTACGGCTGTGGATGCCTAAGGTTAAGCCAAAGCCTGTGCTGTTGATCTCGTTGATCACTTGGCTTAGCTCTGCTGCCTTGTAGCGAATAATGTGCAGGATTGGGCCAAAGTGTTCTTTCTCAAGCACTTTAATCGAATCAATTTCAACCGCAGTGGGTGAAACGAAGTGACCGTTCTCAGTGCCTGCAGGCAGCGGCATTTGCTTGATAAGCTTACCGACTTGCTTGATGTGGTCGATGTGCGCATCTAAGTTGGCTTTTGCGGTAGCATCAATCACTGGGCCTACGTCGGTTTTCACTGAACTTGGGTTGCCAATCACTAACTCATCCATCGCGCCTTGCAGCACTTCGATCACGCGATCGGCAATGTCTTCTTGGAGGAAGAGTACACGCAGCGCCGAGCAACGTTGACCTGCGCTGGTGAATGACGATGAAACCACATCGTTAACCACTTGCTCAGGTTGTGAGGTTGAGTCCACCACCATGGCATTTTGACCGCCAGTTTCGGCGATTAATGGAATAATCGCGCCATCACGGTTAGCCAGTGTACGGTTAATCAGTTTTGCTGTGCCAGTTGAACCGGTAAAGCATACGCCGCCGATACGTTCATCGGCTGTAATTGCGCTACCCACAGTCGCACCAGTACCGGGTAGGAATTGCAGAACCTCGACAGGAATACCCGCTTGGTGAGCGAGTTGTACTGCACGATAACCAATAATCGAGGTTTGCTCCGCAGGTTTCGCAATCACTGTGTTACCCGCCGCTAATGCCGCAGACACTTGGCCGAGGAAGATAGCCAATGGGAAGTTCCACGGGCTGATACACACGAATACGCCGCGGCCTTGGAGGAACAGTTCGTTCAGCTCTCCCGTTGGGCCTGGAAGCAGTTCAGGCTTCGCCATCATTTTCTTAGCTTGTACTGCGTAGTAACGACAGAAATCAACGGCTTCACGTACTTCGTCGATACCGTCTTGAATGCTCTTGCCCGCTTCACGGGTACACAAGGCGATCAATTCTTCGCGGTTTTCTTCTAATAAGTCAGCGAGTTTTTGTAGCGCAGAGGCACGGGTTTCAACCGGCGTACGTGCCCATGAGGCAAACGCCGCTTCAGCAGACGCGAGTGCTTGTTCTATGGCCGCATCATCGGCAAAGGCTACTTGACCCACTGTTTGGGTGGTGTCGTATGGGCTGACTATGGTTTTGTGCTCACCGGTTAAGGTTTTGCCGTTAACCAGAGGGCCCGCTTGCCATTGGGTATTTTTAAACTGTTCTATTGCCGCGAAAAATGGCTCAGATTCGGAAATGATGTTCATATTGAGTCCCTTGGAATTTTTGCGATCACCACCGAAAATATCGGCAGGTAAAACGATTCTATTGTTAGCTAGGGTTTTATAGCCCGTCAGCGTTTTTAGCGGATGCACCACTAATGAGTCGATTGGGGTTTTAGGATCGACGAGCTTGTGGACGAACGAAGTGTTGGCCCCGTTTTCCAGCAGACGACGCACTAAGTAGGGCAGTAGATCCTTATGGGCACCAATGGGCGCATAAATACGTACCGATTTGGCGCCAGCTTCCGACAAAATCGTGTCGTACAGCTCTTGTCCCATGCCGTGTAAGCGTTGGAACTCATGGTGACGATCGCCCGCCATATCTGAAATCGCCGCAACGGTTTGCGCATTGTGGCTAGCAAATTGTGGGTAGATAGCGCCGCGAGTCGCATCCGATAACAAGTAGCGGGCGCAGGCGAGGTAAGAAACGTCAGTACCGGCTTTGCGAGTGTAAAGTGGGTAAGCGGCTTCGCCAGCTTGTTGAGCCCATTTCAGTTCGCTATCCCAATAGGCGCCCTTTACCAGACGTAAGGGGATTTCATCTCCTTGCTCTTTCGCAAGGCGAGTTAACCAAACCAGTACGGGCAGGGCACGCTTAGAGTAAGCTTGAACCACTATGCCGAGTAATCCCCAGCCTTTTGCCGCTTCTGAATTAAACAGTTTTTGGAACAGTTTCAGTGACAACTCGAGGCGATCGACTTCTTCAGCATCGATAGAAATACCGATATTTAAGCCGCGAGCTAGTGTAATCAGGCGGATAACTGTGTCGTACAGTTCAGTTAAAACGCGGTCTTCATTGGCCACTTCGTAACGTGGGTGCAATGCCGATAGCTTGATTGAAATCGTTGGGCGCGGTGATTCATTTTCGTTATAGCTTTGAGCACCGAGCTCGGTTATCGCATTGGCGTAATCGGTATAGTATTTCTCAGCATCTTTACGCGTTAACGCCGCTTCACCCAGCATGTCGTAGGAATGGGTATAGCCTAACTTACGCTTGTCTTCGCTGTTTTTCAGGGCTTCTTTCATGTTGCGGCCCAGCACGAACTGCTTACCCATGATCTTCATCGCGGCCATCATGGCTTGGCGGATCACTGGCTCGCCGAGACGATTAACTAAGCGGCTCAGTAAGTTGCTTGGGGTGCCATCGATTTTTTTATCGAGCTTAACAATTTTACCCGTGAGCATAAGGCCCCAGGTCGATGCGTTAACGAGTACAGAATCACTCTTGCTCATGTGCTCATCCCACTTAGCGCCTGAAAGCTTATCTTCAATCAGTGCATCGGCAGTGGCCGCATCGGGAATACGCAGCAGTGCTTCGGCTAAACACATCAGGATAATGCCTTCCTGTGTTTCTAAGCTGTACTGTTGCAGGAAGGCATCTATGCCAACCATCAGACCTTTTTTATCGAATTGACGAACCTTGTTAACCAGTTCGTGGGCACGACGAGTGACGCGCTCTATGGCTTCATCACTTGAGGGAACTAGTTTGATCAACTCTGACAAGTATTGTTCTTCATCGACAATGTAGTTGTCGCTGATCGCTTTGAACAGTTCGTCGAGATTGGCAGAATCGTAGCGGCCTGCCAGCACTTCACTCGCTTTGAACATAGTTATCGCTTCCATCTTGGCCGTTATTGGGGCGCTATTGTTGAAACAAATTGGGAGGCGCCAAACGCATTTGATATTTTGTATACAATATGAAGGTTTGCGCGCGCCGATTATACAACCAAAATGTGACGGACAACACTATAGCGTGAAAGATTGTGAAGCTTGTTTGATTGGCTTGTTAATAATACCAATCGTATTAAATATCTGTTCATTCAGCGGGAGTTCAACGCGCTTTAGACAAGGCGAAGGCTTGAAGGCATAGTGGTGCTCTGTCTAAAGCTTTGAACGCAGTATAAAGCGCCTTGAAACCCGCCCTTCGGGAGCCACACAGGCATCCCACTCCTGTGTTGCATTGATTTAAAAGGGAATAACCATTTCTGCGTCAATGCGCCTTGGATTGAGATGCCTGTGAGGCTCTGAACTGATTAGATATTTAAGGTGATTGGTATAAGTCGATGTAACGCTTGATTGACAAAAAAGCCAGTGTTTGAAAACACTGGCTTTGGGAAGATAAAATAAGACATTTTGCAGGTCAGACTTACATCCAACGTTTTTTACTGCGACGTTGTGGTCTGGGTAAATACACTAAAATAATGCCTAGGATTAACCCCATACCTGCAATTAATCCGCCTTGGCGCCATAGTTCAAAACGCTCATCTTGGGCTGAGCGATCAACCGCGACTTTAAGTTCATCACGTTCTTGAGTGGTTTTGGCTAGGTTTGTTTCTAACTCGCTTAGTTTAGCCTTCAGTTCGGTCACTTCGTCGGCGTGGTTATCAGTCGAACTTAATACTTCCGCTAGTTTAGCTTTAGCTTGTGCAAGCTCCGTGGTTAACGCTGGCACTTGTTCACGGAAACTTTGAGTCGAGCTGATTAGGTTAGTTTGCACCCAACCTTCGCGGCCTTTATGGTCGATGATCTTAGAGTAATCACCTTGGGTTTCGTTGAGCAGTGTCACAGGTTGACCGGCTTCAATTGATCCAAGAATTCGGAACTCAGTACCTGGGCCACCTAAAAGATAAAGGAACACGTTATCCGAGATGTAACGGGATTGGCCTTCGGCCAGCAGGTTGGAAGACAGTAACATCATTCCTACCAGAGTCAGGAGTCTAAACACTTTTGTATTCTCATCAACGAAATAGTCTGCACATGCTAGGGATTTGAGGCCTGTAATGCAAGAGGGAAGTCATAGACTTCCCTCAACTTTACTGCATCCATGCTATGACCATTCCCATTTCACTCTATCTTTCCTAAAACCTTCTAGTCCTAGGCGCTAATATTACTTAACTTCAGTAACTTATTTAGCGAAACCTCTTAATTAAAGATACCTTTAATCATAAAGAAGAAGATGATTGATAGGCCTGCGCCTGCAGGTAGGGTCACAACCCAAGATACGACGATATTACGCACCACACCAATGTTAATCGCTGCGATACCACGGGCCATACCCACACCTAATACCGCACCGACTAAGGTTTGAGTGGTAGAGATAGGTAAGCCTGTGCCCGATGCGATAACCACTGTCGAAGCCGCCGCTAATTCAGCTGCAAAACCACGACTTGGCGTCAGGTGAGTGATGTTTTTACCTATGGTTTGCATCACGCGCTGGCCAAAAATAGCTAGACCCATCACGATACCTACGGCACCTAAAGGTAGAATCCACCAGACTAATGGTGATTTTGATGCAATTTCACCGCCGCTGTTAACGACAGAAACCACCGCTGCTAAAGGACCAATCGCGTTGGCAACGTCGTTTGAGCCATGGGCGAAAGCCATACAACAGGCCGTCAGTACCATTAAGATCGCAAACACTTTTTCAACGTTTTTGAACTGGGTTTGACGGTCGTTTTTATCGCTCATTTGTAAACGTGAAATGGCCACTTTACCAAATAAACCCACCACAACTGCGATAGCGCCCGCTAACAGGTAAGCTTCTGCGCCACTTAAGTGAATACCCACATGGGATAAGCCCTTAAGAATGGTCACTAACGACATGATAAAGCCAGCGAATGCCATATAGAAAGGCACATAACGCTTAGCATTGCTCAATGGGTCGTCAGTGTTGAAAATAAGCTTTTGTACGCTTTGGAATATGATAAAAGCCATAAAGCCTGAGATTGCAGGGGTAATCACCCAAGAACCTACGATACCGCCTACTTTACCCCATTCGACCGATTCAGTACCGACACCGACTGCCGCGAAACCTATGATGGCACCGACGATAGAGTGAGTTGTTGATACTGGCCAACCTAAAGCTGACGCAACCACTAGCCAAATACCTGCCGCTAAAAGCGAACCTATCATGCCGTAAACCAGCAATTCTGGGGTGTTTGTAAAGTAGCTTGAATCAATGATCCCATTACGGATCGTGCTGGTGACTTCGCCACCGGCTAAATAAGCGCCCGCAAACTCAAAGATCATCGCGATAATAATCGCTTGTTTGATCGTAATTGCGTTTGAACCTACAGAGGTTCCCATCGCATTGGCAACGTCATTGGCGCCAATACCCCATGCCATGAGAAAACCAAATGCAGCCGCAACGGCAATAAGCCACGGGCCATTGGTGACTAAGACGTTAGCCACCTCAATACCTGCATCAACCATATTGATACCTTGATAACCTTATTTGTTAAACGCGAGCCAGCATAAGCTCAAGACGTGAACCGACGCGTTCGGCAAGATCTGCAAGACCACCGACCCATTCAATCGTTTTGTAGAGGAACATCACATCGACAGGATTCAATTCAGATTCCATGGCGAATAACTGACGGCGTAACTGAATTTGTAGATCGTCAGTATCTTCTTCGATGATATCGAGTTCGTTGATCATTTTTGCCACTAAGTCGACTTCACGACCACGGAAACCTGTTTCTAACAGATCTTCGAGTTCATTAATGACTTGTTTTGCTAGTGCTACCGCATCGATACAGCGTTGTAGATAAGCAATAAAAGGGACTTGCATGACCTGAGGGATTAACAGCTGACGGCCGATAACACGACCAGAAATATCTTTTGCTTTGTTGGCAATCTTGTCTTGTTGAGTTAAAAGTTCCAATAAATCTGTACGTTCTACTGGCATAAACAAACCGCTTGGCAGAGTCAGGCGGATTTCACGCTTCAGTGAATCTGCTTGCTTCTCGGCTAAACTAATTTGCTTACGTAATTGAACTGCACTGTCCCAGTTACCTGTGATAGTGGCTTCGAAAAAGGGGACGAGTAACGATGCGCAATCGTGTACTTTGTCCATGTGCTCTTGAAGAGGCTTAATTGGCGATTTTGCAAACACGCCCAAAATAGAGTTTACTGGCATTGCCGTTTACCTATTTAGATTGTTCCATTATTGGAAAAAGCGGGCGCATGTTAACCTATGCGTCCGCGTATTGAAACTGTGTTTTTTCAGAAAAAACGACAGCTTTATTCTAACGGGTTATATACCAACTGCAAAACCAAATCCTACGGGATTTTTATGACACATTTGTGACATTATGAACTAAAGATGACGCATCAATGAATGTTTGATGACAAAATGAGCGGTAACGCAATGAACGCTGAGATTGAATTAAAACTGTTTTTCCTGCCGATATATCAAGAATCCCTGATAAATAAGTTAGATAGTCTCGATAATGCCGTACCTCAAGGTAAACGTCGTTTGGCGAATGGTTACTTCGACACACCTGACTTACAACTGCGTCAGTGGGACATGGGTTTGCGGGTGCGCGGTTACGATGCACATAGAGAGCAGACTATAAAAACCGCTGGGCAAGTCGTGGGCGGGATTCATTCGCGGCCCGAATATAATGTGACTATCCAAGCCGATAGCCCAGATTTAAGTCTATTCCCAGCCAGTATTTGGCCCGCCGATGCCGATTTAGCGGCCACTCAAGCCCAGTTGACTTGTATATTTCATACCGATTTTTATCGCCGCGCTTGGCATGTTCAGATTAATAATAGCGTGGTTGAAGTGGCGTTGGACATAGGTGAAATCACCGCCAATGGTCAGCAAGAAGCCCTGTGCGAATTAGAGTTTGAACTCCTCAGTGGCGATACTGAAGCGCTACTTAAACTGGCAATGCAAGTGGCGAGTGTGGTGCCCGTGCGTTTAGGCAAAGCCAGTAAGGCGCAGCGCGGCTATCGATTAGCGGGTAAAGCTAAGCCGCTCGATTTAAACGCATTGGAATTTTTGCCACTGACAGAGTCACATGATTCTTCTTCACAGGATTTAAGTGCAAACTGCCAAATCCTGCTTGAAACCGCGCTTGAGCGTTGGCAATTATTAGAAAGCATGATTGCAGAGGAAAGCGAACCCGAAGCCTGTGTGGCACTGTGGTGGCGGATGCGCGCCTGTATTCGTCTACTGCGGATGACCTTAAGTCAGTTCGAATTATTGAATGTGACACTGTCGAGTCAATTCATGTCGATTGAAAAACAGCTCGATTTTATCGAGCAGGCACAGGCATTGACCGCCTTGCTTGGGAGCCAAAGGGGCTTGTTCGCAAAACTTGGCCAACATGCCCAAGTTAAAGCGAGGCTCATGGCGCAGCTGAGTGAAATACATCTAACAGAACGCTTACTCTCCTTGTGGCAGCAAACTGAATATGGTCAATTACAGCTGGCGATTGTCGAGATTTTACTTAAGGTCAGTGCCGGTGAAGTGGATATCAGCAATCAGCCTAGCTTACGCCAGCATGCCGACCGCGCCCAGCAAGCCTCTTGGATGGCAATCGTGGAGGTAATGCCACTCAATAGTGTCATGACTACTGCAAATTACCTGCAAGTGGCTGCAGTGCTTGATGAGAGTATCTTAGTCGGTCACGCCTATGGCAGTTTATATGAGGCGAAATCACGGGATGCATTTCGCGCACCTTGGCAAGATCTGGTACTTGGGATTAAAACCTTAGCCTGTTACCGCGCGGTGCAGGATGCGAGCCGAGAGTTGGATATCGATTTAACTGAATGGCTGGAAGATAAACAGCAGAGTTTGTTATTTGCCATGGAGTCGACGCGTCGTAACGCGATGCAACAACAGGGCTATTGGTAGGGTTATGTTTATAACGTTGAACTGATGCTAAGCCGTTTACTGGCGTAGCACTGTTCCTAACTCGGCCCTATAATGCTAAGGGCTCAATCCATATTGGATTGAGCCCTTTCTTTTATTAGCTAAATCAGTTGTTTCTGTTTTCGATAACTTGCTTCAGCTCTGCAATTTTTGCGAGCATTTGCGCTTGGTTCTGTTCCATTTTCTGCTGGTTTTCTTCCATTCTCGCTAAGGCTAATTCAAGCTCTGACTTTATTTCGGCTTTATGGGCCTCTTGGCGTTCCTGACGCTCAGTCTCATCGGGCGCGACAAATACCGACGCCATATAACCTGAGATCACCCCGAAAAAACTCACGCCGCTGACAATCACAATACCGCCTATGATATGGCCTGCTGTCGTCACCGGATAATAATCGCCGTAACCGACAGTCGAGATAGTGACTAACGCCCACCAAATCGCTTGTTCTGCGGTTTGGATATTAGCGCCTTCGGTGCCGCTTTCGACGATCAAAATGATCACTGAGGCTAAGGTCAGAATCGTCACCATAGCGACGAGCAAACTGGCTAAGGTGGCTTGTTTACGTTGTTTGATCAGCGGAAGCAGCAGTGAACGACTCATGCGGATCAGGCGTATTACCCGCAGGATTTGGAACAGCCGCGCCATGCGCAGGGCTTCAATTGCCGGAATACTGGCAATAAAATCAATCCAATGATGCCGAATGAAAAAACGCTTATCGCGAGCACGGACCAACCCAATAAAGAAGTTGATCATGAAGATCATACAAATGCTGGTATCGACGAAAAAGAGTAAGCGGTAGGTTTCGCTATCGAGGCGACCGAAGGTCATGACGAGCACTATGATCACCGACAGCAAGGATAGCAACATCATCGCCATTTCGAATGGAGAAGGGGTGCCAAGGGTGCGAAGTGACCATGGGGTTTTATCTGTCATGCCAAACATGATCCCTGTTAAGTGCGGCGAATATCTCAACTAAAGTAAAAGACTTTAGGCTATGAGTAAATTGTCTTAGTCAATAAAAGGGCTATTTGTCGATTAATCACGCCAGCCATTCACATAAAGGGCTGGCGCGTGAAGTGATTGCGGCGTTAGGTTTCATCCACAAAGTGAACTAAATCGTCGAGTACACGGCGTTTAATTTCTAGCTGCGAATCGGCGCTTAACCCATATTTTTCTGCCAGTTGCACATAATCATCGGCATTGAGTGACACAGTAAGGCGCGGACGCGATGGCCGCTTCGATACGCTCAAGCCCAAAATAGTGCGAATTTGATCCGAAGGGCTCACGCCTGCATCTAACGCGGCTTTACGAATTGAGTATTGAAATTTTTCATCGAGATCGAAGGCTACTTGCGTTGCTTTTGCGGCCTGTTGGTTCTTCAACCATTGCTCGGGGAGAGGGTGTTTGGTTTTACTCATGGCGTATTACCTATTGCTATCAACCGTTTCTAGCGCTTATCTGTGAGATTGTATTGGGATTATCGATAAAGTGCGAGCACGCACTTTATCTTATTTTTGGGTTATTTCGCTGGCCAGTAATCTCGAATATCCGTCAGTGGACGATATAGGGTCAAAACAACATCTGTGTCGCCACCTTCGTAGACTTCCACTTCGACGGCGCAGCTTTCGTCGTCATCGAGCAGTAAATAGTACTCGAAGGGCTCACCCGTGGCGCCATTGGCGTCTTGTGGTGGTTTTTGACCGCGATAATCTTGACGATGGAAATAGCCAAAAGCGGCAAACGTCACTTGGTGATATTGCTTTCCAAGCCATTGTTCCAGTTGTTCCGCTAAGTCGGCCGGTAATATTTGAGTGGTTAACTCTGCATGACCCGGTTCATCGAACAGGGCGCTGAACTGCTCAAGATCGAATAACTGTTCCACTTGGGCGCGGGAAATCTTAATCGAAAAGGCGAGATAGGTTTCGTCGTCTTCTTCGATACTTAAAAAGAGTGTGTCGCTGCCATGACCTTTGAGTAACCATTCGGTTTGCTGTTTACGTTCAGACTCGTAGGTATGTACGGCTTCGACCCTCAATTGTTGACCACGAAGTTGTGGCGGCAGGGCAAAACTGTCATCAATTGAGATCATGTCGCCCACATTGAGCTGGGATGGGTGATTGAGCTCGCGCTGTGGCGCTGCTTTCTTACCAAAAATACTATTGAAAAATCCCATAGTGACTCCTGCTGACTATGCTCGCGTGCGGCTTCAAATCGATTGGCTGCGGATCGTAACGGGCAATAGTGGTCAATTATTTTATGCGGATGAAACAAAAAAATGCCGAGGTCAGTAGGGGGTGATGATCCCACTGAGACTCGGCATTCGGTCAATCATTGCTTAGCTTTTACGTGCTTTGATTCGGTCTAGCACAGCATTTGCATTCGACTTTTGCTCACCAATACCGGCTTCGGCTAGCTTAGATTGCAGTGACTTGTCACTGTTTTCATCGGCTAAGGTTTCTGCCGCTTTCAGACGGTCGTCAAACTGTTGCTGACGTGCCTTGATGCGCTCGAGTGAATCTTTAGCGTTCAGTAGCTTAGAGTTGCTAGACGCGAACGAGTCAGTAATGGTAGCCGTGGCTTTTTGCACGCTTTCAGTGGTTTTAACCATGCTCAGCTGACGCTGATAATCAGACAGTTGACGCTCGGTTTTCTTCACTAAGTCTTTCAAACGTGCTGCATGGGCGCTAAAGCTATCGTTGGCAGTTTGCTGCTCAGCAAGCTCTTGATCGAGCTGGGCGATTTTTTCAGCGACTTCAATTGCTAAGGCTTCATTACCTTTGTCCAACGCTTGAGTCGCATAACCTTCGTGTTCGGCAATCGAACGTTTCAGGCGGTCGATTTCACGGCTGGCTTGCATTTCTTTCGCCATAACATCGGTCAGTTCACGTTTAGCATTGGTTAAATGCTTTTCGGCGTCGCGGATTTCCTGTTCGAAAATACGGGTTGAGTTTGCGTCAACGATGCCTTGACCCACTTCGGTAGCACCACCACGAAACGCTGTTAAAATTTTATTCAGAATGCCCATTTTGTGGCTCCTTATTTCAGATAATCGACCATTTCATCGATAACTTCTAAACAGTTATCGGATAAAACTGATAATTCTTGCTCGATTTCGAGCATGCTAGATTGTAGTGATAGCGCACCGTAAACTACGTATTTGTCATCAATTTTTGCAAAGGATGACAGAGGCATTGGAATGTTGAGCTCTAGCATAGTTTCAAACATTTCACTGCGACGATCTTGGTTTACTTCGTTCTCGCCCCACAGGTAGCTGATGCAGAGCACTTGGTTGTCCGTCACCGATACAAATACCGGGATTTCTTCACGGCCAACCACATTCACTTGCAACACTTCGACTTCACCATCGATTGGATAACAATCAAATTGAAAGCCAGTTTGGCTGGTGTTGCCAAGACTGTTGAGGTGATTGGCAATGGTATGGATATTCATATTTGTCCTTATTGACATATTATGTCTGTGTTCAAAGATAGCACTGAGACATAATATGTCAAGCACTATCTCATCCTATTAAAAAAGATTCAGTCCCTGATTCTCGGACCAATCTTGCAAATGGTAGTGATACAGCTGCAACGAACCCAATTCATTGGGTTTTATTTTGGCGGCATCTTGATAAAAATTTGCTGGAAACTCAAAGGCGCCATCCACTAAGCCTAAGGTGAGCCAGTCATCTTTGATGGGCAGCTCAGTTAACTTAGCTAATCTGTGTTGTGCATCGAGTCCGCTTGCGGTGGCGATACTCCAGCCCCATTCGCCAAAACTGGGCACATTATGGTGGTACTGTTTGACGTCAAATCCTGCCAATGCCAAGGTTTTTGCTACCGAAATAAAGGCCTTAGGAGCATGGTAAGGCGATGTTGACTGTACAGTCAGAGCACCATCACTGCTCATAAGTTCCTTTAATTTACGGTAGAAATAACCCGAATACAGCTTATTAAGATCGGGATGGCTCGGATCGGGCAAGTCCACGATAATCGCATCGTATTTCACGCCTGTGGCAATCAGTTTATCGACGCCATTAAATGCATCGTCGTTGATCACAGTGACACGGGGATCGTTTAGCGCATTGCCGTTGAGCGTCAACATAGCGCGGCTCAAACGCTCGGGCATATCTGTATCAGGCGACTTAAATAATTGCACTAGGCCGACATCGAGATCGAGCAGCGTCACTTGCTCAGGCTCCCAGCGCAACACTTGCTTAAGACCGAGTCCATCGCCGCCGCCAATGATCAACACCTTGTTATGGCGGGCACTGGCTGCAAGTGTGGGATGCACGAGAAACGCATGGTAAATGTGTTCGTCTATGCTAGAAAACTGTAAGCGACCATTGATGTATAACGCATAAACGGGCGGCAGACCGTTACCGCGCAGTCGCTCGGTGAAGGTCAACTGCTGGAAGCGTGTAGCCTTGGCGTAAACCACTTTGTCTTTATAGAGCAAATTATTAAATTCTTGTTCCCAGCGTGGGCCGTGGATGGCTAACACGAGTAAAATGCCAGTCACGATAAAATGCCCAGTTAAAAGTAGTTTAGGGCGGCGGATTTTAGGCCAGAAGCGCCAGATAAACACAAAACCCGCCAACAGGTTGAAACTGGCGGTTAAAGCGGCGGCGAGTTGGATATCAATGGCAAGCATAAAGCCAACCCAAATGGCGGCACCTATGCCTGCGCCTATGTAATCGGCGCCGTAAATTGTCCCCGCATTGTGCAGCAAATGCTCGTCAGAGAGTGATTGGCGCACCCTAGCAATCAGCGGGATCTCCATACCTATCATCAGGCCCAGTAACACGCCCCACACATAGGGTAAGTATTCGCTGAGTTTTTGCAGCGAGCCTATCATGCCGCCTTCGGGCAGTTGATCTGGTGGTAAACCTAAGGTGTTGGCAATCATTAAGGGCAGTTGTTGGCCGAAACCAATCACCGCCGCTGTGATTAAAATGGCGAGTGAGCCACAGAGTGCGACTGTGAGTTCTAAGATCACAAAACCGGTAAAGGCATCACGGATCTTACGTGCGGCGAAGGCACCTAGCCCCATGGAGACTATCATCAAGCCAATCATGGTGTAGATGGCGGCTTCTAATGCGCCTAAAATGCGCCCGGCATAGTGGGATAAAAGATATTCGTAAATCAGGCCGCAGCCTGCTAATACGGCCATGATGCCCAATAAGAGCACATCGTCGAACCAACCTAGGCGGCTAGGTTTAGCCGCCGAGGGGGTTAAGCTGGTTTCTTGCATTCGATTAGGCCATCAGTGCCGTGAGGATAAGTGCGATAGCGATACTGATCGCCATTTCAACGGCGGCGATGCCGATATTGTGTTGTCTTTCTACTTCATCGGCTAAATCGATACGGGCTAATACCAGTTTCTTCACGACGAACAGCAATAAGGAAAGCGCGATCAGCATGATGACTGAGAACACTAACCAGCCGATCACGTTAGTCACATAAGCCGTTGGATTGAATATAATAAAGTGGCTGGCAGCGTTAAAGCTCAGCGCCATGGCTATCATATAACCCGCATGACGCAGTGCTAATGCTGTATGACCTTGTACTAAGGCTTGCTGCATTGACGAGTCTTGATTGCGGCTTGCAAAACGGTTTTCGCGCCAGCGTGTCAGTAGCACTAACATCAACTGCGAAATTGCAAAGGCACTGAAGATAGCGATAAAAGTATCTAGGGTTAAGTCTTCTGCCCATAACAACACTGCGCGGATGATAATCGCAGTGGCGATGGCAGCACTGGCATCGACAATCGCGACAGACACATTGCCTTTGATGATTTGCTCGTTCTTATCAAACTCATTTAAGGCAATCTTATCGTGGAGGAAACGACCCAGTTTAATCAGCACTAAGCCGAATAAACCGTAGGCGCTCATGCCAATGGCTTCATTCAGATAAGAGTGTGCGGCAGCACCAGTGATAGCGCCCGTGAGCACTATACCTAGTGCGGCAACGGCGCCCGCGGTACTGATACCGAAGGCAAAGTTATCACGCTCCGCCAGTTCTTTACTGCTGTTAACTTTAACGCTCCAACCTTGCAAATAACGCATCAGCGTTAGCAAAATTACGGCTATGGTGAGATCGATAGCCAGAATGATGGCTAGCTCTGGTGTGATACCGAAATCCTGAAATAGTGTCATTGGAAATCCTTAGTTACTTGCCCCGGCGCACACTGCGGGTCGTGCGATTACTGGAATTACGGAAACTGCTGTCTTTTGCATAGTTAGAGCGGAACTTACTATTCGAACTCTTACTTGCGCTTGTGGTGTTGCTAGCCTTAGGTGCGCTGGTACTTTCACGGGATAACGCCGTGCCACCGGTACGTGGTTTGGCATAAGGGCTGTCGAAGCGCTTACCTTGGGAATCGAAACGTTTTTTCGTTTGTTCGAAGGTCTTATTTTGCGCATCCGCTTGTTTGGGTGAGGTATAGCGATAACGACCTACGTCATTGTAATAGCTATAACCTCGGTTACCCGACCAACGATCGTAGGAAACTGGGCGATTGAAGACATTCGAAAACATTGAATACATGCCATACCAAGCCCAAAACGAAGTGCCGCTCGAGTCGGTTTGCCAGTTACCGTAAGACGGATTACCAACGAGCTGACTACCTGGACCAAAATCTTCACCGCCATTGGCTAATGTTGCGGCCTCACGGCTAATCGCATTCACGCGGGCCAGTTTGCCGTCGGACATATCGGCGACCACGTTGACAGGATCTGACAACATATCGTTAAACAGACTGGGATCAGCGGCTTGATAAAGATTTTCCGCTTCGGCCAGCTGTTGATCGAGATCGGCAAAGTTACTCGCCACTTTCGATTCATCTAAACGACGTTTCAGCGAGGTATACATGGGGCCTTGGGTGCCAGAATCCTTTGCTAATTCATCAAGCAGAGGCGCTAAATCGGGTTTCTGCTGCTTTAACAGTGTGGTGTATTGTTTTAATAGGTTAGCATTACGCAACTGGCCGTCATCGATCATCGTCGTGAGCGTAGCGAGGCGTTGCTGCGTGAGTTGTTGATACTTCGCGATTTTATCCGGTCTGTCATCGCCACAACCCGTCAGCGATAGCGTAACGGTTAAAAACAGTATCGATGTGAGAACACGGGTTAGCATTCCTGCCATGTTTTCTCCAAATGGTAATGAAATAAAACTCAAATACTTGCAGGCAATAATAATCTGCTTGCCCAATATGCCTGCCGCGCAGGTTATAGTACCCTTAAATGCCACAGATAAAAGGGGATACCTTTATTTGTGTGCTACATCAGGTAGCTGCAAGTCTCGTCGAACATAACATGATGTGGCGTCAATCTATATCATTTACGACATAATATGTCGATAGCTAAATTTGTTAGGGATTATTATGACCATGCAAAAAGACAGTAATAAGTCATTGTCTATTCTCGTTAATCAAACCGCTGAGCACAACTGGCTGCGGTTAGAGGAAGTATGGTCCGAAGGACTCGCGCAATTAATACCTGCCCAGCAGCAAGAACTCAAAACGGTTCTAGGGCTCAGTGATTACGTGGCGGCCCAGTTATGCCGACATCCCGAGTGGATTAACAGGCTGTTTGCCGGCGAGTTAAGCTTGATTGAGCGTAAAAACTTTGATCTTGAGTTACACGAAGTGCTGAGCAGCGCCACAACTGAAGAGATGGCAAAAGCCAGCCTGCGACGGTTTCGTAACTACCAAATGGTGCGCTTAGCTTGGCGTGACTTTTTAGACTACGCCAGTTTAGAAGCATCCCTGCTCGATCTGTCGGCGCTTGCCGAAGCGTTAGTGATTTGCGCCCGCGATTGGCTCTATAAAGATATGTGCGCCCAATACGGCACGCCGATGGACAAAGAAGGCAATGCACAGCCATTGCTGATTTTAGGCATGGGCAAGTTAGGCGGCCGCGAGCTCAATTTCTCCTCCGATATCGACTTGATTTTCACTTTCCCTGAGCATGGTGAAACCGTCGGTGGTCGTCGCAGTTTAGACAATCAACAATTTTTTATCCGCATGGGACAAAGGCTAGTGAACTTGCTCGACCAAGTTACCGTCGATGGTTTCGTGTTCCGCGTGGATATGCGTTTGCGCCCCTACGGAGAAAGTGGCCCGCTGGTGGTGAGTTTTAGTGGCCTTGAGGATTATTACCAAGAACAGGGCCGAGATTGGGAACGCTATGCCATGGTCAAGGCGCGTGCGCTCGGACCTTGGAGCCATTTCTCCGATGAATTACACAGCCTGCTCAGACCCTTTGTGTATCGCCGCTATATCGACTTTTCAGCGATTGAATCCCTGCGAAAAATGAAGCAACTCATCGCCCAAGAAGTGCGACGTCGTCATTTGACCGACAATATTAAACTCGGTGCGGGCGGTATTCGTGAGGTCGAGTTCGTGGTGCAGAGTTTCCAATTAATTCGTGGCGGCCGCGAGCCTGCACTGCGCCAGCAGAGTTTATTCGGTGCTATCGATACGCTCTACAGCTTAGGGCAGTTTGAATATTTGGCGGTCGATGAGCTTAAACACAGCTATTTATTGCTGCGCCGAGTGGAGAATTTACTGCAAGCCATAGACGATAAACAAACCCAAACCTTGCCGAATAATCCGCTGGATTGGGCGCGATTGTGCCATGTGCTCGATATGGCAAACGAGGTTGATTTACGGACTCATATTGAAGCGGCAATGAGCAAAATCCATCGTCACTTTAAAGCCACAGTGGGTGGTGAAGAAGGCGAAGAAAAGGCCGAGCATTGGACAACGCAGCTGTGGCATGTGCAAGATATTGATGATGCCGTCGCGCTATTGGCCGAACAGCAAATCGACGATGACAAGCTGTGCCCTATGCTCAGCAGTTGGCGTGAGACTGTCACTAAGCGTTCCATTGGTCCACGCGGGCGGGAAACCTTAGATAAATTAATGCCAAGATTATTGGAAGAGTTGATTAATCAACAGAGTCCATCGGCTGCCTTTGAGCCCGTGTCTAAGGTGCTTGAGCAGATTTTAACTCGCACCACCTACCTTGAGCTTTTATGTGAAAACCCTGGCGCACGGCAACAGTTAGTGAGCCTGTGCTGTGCCAGCCCTTGGATTGCCGCGCAGTTGGCTAAGTTTCCCATGCTGCTCGATGAGCTTATCGATCCGTCGCAGCTTTATGACACAACCTCCATCGATGATTATCCTAGCGAGCTGCGTCAGTACATGTTGCGGGTGCCCGAGGATGATATGGAGCAGCAGATGGAAGCGCTGCGACAATTTAAGCTGTCACAACAACTTAAAATCGCCGCCGCCGATGTCACTGGGGTTTTACCTGTGATGCAAGTGAGCGATCACTTAACCTTTTTAGCCGAAGCCATCATAGAACAAGTGGTGATGCAGGCGTGGCAACAGGTTTCAGTGCGCCACGGTGTGCCCGCTCACCTTGAGGGCAATGACACCGGCTTTGCCGTTGTCGGCTATGGCAAGCTCGGTGGGATAGAATTGGGTTACGGCTCAGATCTCGACTTAGTCTTCCTGTGTGAAAATAAAACAGAAAACGGCCTGACTAATGGGGATCGGCCGATTGAAGTTGGCCATTTTTACCTCAAACTTGCCCAGCGTATTTTGCATTTATTCTCGACTCGCACGACTTCGGGTGAGTTGTACGAAGTGGATATGCGTTTGCGTCCTTCCGGCGCCTCGGGTTTGATGGTCAGTGAGATTGAACGCTTTGGCGAATACCAAGCTAATGAGGCGTGGACGTGGGAACATCAAGCCTTAGTGCGCTCGCGTTTTGTTTTCGGCGACAATAGTTTAGCGGTCAAATTTAGCCGAATTCGCGCCTCGGTATTGGAAAAACCACGGGATAAAACTGAGCTGCAAAAAGCAGTACGTGAGATGCGTCAGAAGATGCGCGATCACTTGCTCAAAGTCAGCGATGGCATGTTTGATCTAAAACAGAGTCCCGGCGGTATTGCAGATATCGAGTTTATCGCCCAGTACTTAGTGCTGGCTAATGCCCATGAGTATCCTGAGCTGACGATTTGGTCTGACAATGTGCGGATTTTTGGGGTGTTGGCTGAGCTTGAACTCTTACCTATGATGAGTGCCCAGCATTTAACTCAAACCTATTGCTTACTCAGGGATGAAAATCATCGACTGACTCTGCAACAAAAGGCGGGGCAGTTACCTGTGTTAGAGGTTGAGGAACATGCCGAGCGAGTGCTCAATATCTACCGCGCTGTGCTGGAATAGTACAGTCATCTAAAGGGAGTAAAGCTGAAACGAATATCAGCCTTAACACCGCAAGAATGCCCAATTTAGGCTAGAGTTTAATGAGAGCAGTTAGCAGAGAGCACCATGCAATTACCTACTATCCCTGAAAACGAGCTGCAACGTTTGGCCACGTTACGCGCACTCAATGTGCTCGACACCGATGCCGAGGAACGTTTCGATCGTATTACTCGGCTGACGCGCAGAATTTTCTCTTTGCCAGTTTGTGTTGTGACCTTAGTGGATGCCGAACGGCAGTGGTTTAAGTCTCGCCAAGGATTGGAGGTGACTGAAACACCGCGGGAAATTTCATTTTGCGGCCATGCGATTAATCAACACAGTATTTTAATCGTAAACGACGCCCTCAAAGATCCGCGTTTTAGTGACAATCCACTGGTGACGGAGCAGCCGCATATTCGCTTTTACGCTGGCTATCCCTTAACCATTCACGGGCAATATCAGGTAGGAACCTTGTGTGTAATCGGTACTGAACCGCGTGAGTTTACGGCTGAAGATATTGAAACCTTGACGGATTTGGGTGAAATGGTGGAGGCGGAATTACTCTCTATCGCGCAAAATACTTTAGATCCTTTGACCACGATTTCGAATCGGCGTGGATTTGAATTACTGGCCCATCAGGCGCTAGCGAGTTGTCGGCGTACTGAATCTGAGGCGGCATTACTCTTCTTCGATCTCGATTTTTTTAAGGAAGTGAATGACAACTTTGGTCACCTCAAGGGCGACCAAGTGTTATACGATTTTGCCCATATCCTGATGACCGCTTTTAGGGAGTCGGATGTGATTGCAAGGCTTGGCGGCGATGAGTTTGTGGTGCTATTAAGTTTTGTACATAGCGATACAGTCAATCGTGTCATCGAGCGTTTTAAGCTGTTACTTGAACAATATAATCAACAGCATCCTGAGCAACATAGCTTAGCGGCCAGTATTGGTATCGCCCATTGGACGCCAGATTCTGAGATGAGTTTAGAGGATCTATTAGATTCCGCCGATAAGGCCATGTATCAGGATAAAGCCGCCCACCACAGTGATGCGCCTTAATTGATGTGTGCTTAAGCAAGATGAAAAGGGAGACAATTATGTCTCCCTTTATATTGGACTCAGCAGTAACTTAGCTATCCTTTAATGTTTTAATTTAAAAGGGCAATGTTTGCTGAACATTATTTAATGGGATGATTTATCGCGTTTCATCTAGAGGTAAGGTAAGGTCGTTAGACTGTTTTTTGTTTCTCTATAGAAACGATTAGTCGGTGAGTTAGAACGTTACGCAGTACAAACATGCAGCAAAAGTCATTTAGTTTTTACTTACTTGAATATTTTTTGCGAACAGAAGGAGAGCACGTTATGTCTGAGAACAAATGTCCTATGCATTATTCTGCTGGTGGCACCACTAATCGAGATTGGTGGCCTAAACAGCTCCGGCTCGATATTCTGCATCAGCACTCTTCCTTGTCGAATCCTATGGGTGAAGACTTCAATTATGCTGAAGCCTTCAAATCCCTCGATTTAGCCGCGGTAAAGCAAGACCTCCTCGCATTAATGACTGATTCACAGGACTGGTGGCCAGCGGATTTTGGTCACTATGGACCACTATTTATTCGTATGGCGTGGCACAGTGCCGGCACCTACCGTACCGGTGATGGACGCGGCGGTGCGGGCAGCGGTAATCAACGTTTTGCGCCGTTAAATAGTTGGCCAGATAACGTCAACCTCGATAAAGCTCGCAGGCTCCTTTGGCCGATCAAACAGAAATATGGCAATAAAATCTCCTGGGCCGATTTAATGATCCTCACGGGTAATGTCGCGCTGGAATCTATGGGATTCAAAACCTTAGGCTTCGCCGGTGGGCGAGTCGATATATGGGAGCCCGAAGTCGATGTCTACTGGGGTACCGAAGATAAGTGGTTAGACGATAAGCGTTATTCTGGTGAGCGGGATCTTGAAGATCCTCTTGCTGCAGTACAAATGGGGCTGATTTATGTTAATCCTGAAGGACCGAATGGCGATCCCGATCCTTTCGCTGCCGCTGTCGATATCCGCGAAACCTTTGCTCGCATGGCAATGAATGATGAAGAAACTGTGGCCCTAATTGCCGGTGGCCATACTTTTGGTAAAACCCATGGTGCAGGTGATGCTGCATTAGTCGGGCCTGAGCCCGAAGCCGCCAGTATTGAGCAGCAAGGGCTAGGTTGGCTGAGTCGCTATAAAAGTGGTAAAGGTGGCGATACTATTTCCAGTGGCCTTGAAGTGACTTGGACCTCAACGCCAACCCAATGGAGTAACAATTTTTTTGAAAATCTATTCGGTTATGAATGGGAACTGACTAAGAGCCCAGCGGGCGCCCACCAGTGGAAACCTAAAAATGGCGCGGGTAAAGGGGTGATCCCCGATGCGCACGACGCCTCAAAACGTCATGTGCCGACTATGTTGACCACTGACCTTGCACTGATCTTCGATCCTGATTACGAGAAAATATCACGTCGATTCTTTGAAAATCCCGATGAGTTTGCCGACGTATTTGCAAAAGCTTGGTACAAGCTGACACACAGAGATATGGGGCCATGCACACGCTATTTGGGTCCTGAAGTGCCTGCAGAAACGTTTCTTTGGCAAGACCCCATTCCTGCGGTTGATCATCCCTTGGTTAATGAGCAGGATGTTACTGATCTCAAACTGAAGATTATTGGTTCTGGATTAACGATTTCAGAAGTCGTTGCCACTGCTTGGGCCTCGGCGTCTACCTATCGCGGTTCTGATATGCGCGGTGGTGCGAACGGTGCTCGAATTCGACTCGCACCGCAAAAAGATTGGCCAGTGAATCAGCCTGAGCAACTCGCTAAAGTGCTGAAAGTACTTGAAACTATTCAGTCTGAGTTCAACAAAAGCGGTAAAAAAATCTCCCTTGCTGACTTAATTGTGCTGGCAGGTTGTGTTGGTATCGATCAAGCAGCCAGAAATGCGGGGGTTGAAGTGACGATTCCATTTACGCCGGGTCGTATGGATGCCACGCAAGCGCAAACGGATGTGGAATCTTTCGCGGTACTTGAGCCTGTAGCTGACGGCTTTAGAAATTATCATCCCACCCAGTTTTCGCTATCGGCGGAGGAGTTATTGGTCGATAGGGCACAGTTACTGACATTAACCGCGCCGGAAATGACAGTGCTCATCGGTGGGTTGCGAGTGTTAGATACGAACGCCGATCAATCTAAAACGGGTGTATTGACCACGCGCCCAGAGTTTTTAACCAACGACTTTTTCGTTAACTTGCTGGATATGGGGACGACATGGAAACCCACTTCCAAAGCGGAGGATAGGTTTGTAGGTGTTGATCGCGTTAGCGGCCAGCAAAAATGGACGGCGTCGCGGGTTGATTTGATTTTTGGCTCTAACTCGCAGCTGCGTGCACTTGCAGAAGTGTACGCGAGCAGCGATGCGCAGCTGCGATTTATCGACGACTTTATCGCGGCTTGGACTAAGGTAATGAACTTAGACAGGTTTGATCTGCGCTGAGTTTAGCTTTAGTTTGTAAGTCTTATCTAAGTGGCAAATGGGCCCGATTTAAGTCTTGTCGTCTTGAAGGTTAGTCTAGTGCTTAAGTGGATTTTTCAGTCAAATGATCGCCTAACTCTCACTGGTTACGCGATCATTTTTATTAATCTGTAACGGCGTTTATCAATTTAGGGTAGGGATATGAACATTCAGCAAATGTCGGGTTTAGCTATTTTACAGGCAATGGCAAAGGGTGAACTACCTGCTCCTTCTATCACCCAGACTATGCCCATGTCATTGATTCGATTCGAAGAAGGCTCTGTGCTGTTTAATGCGACAGCCGATGATAAGCATCTGAATCCGCTAGGCGGCGTTCATGGTGGTTTCGCTGCCACTGTACTGGATTCTGTTACTGGCTGCGCTGTGCACACTTTGCTTGAAGCGGGTGTGGGTTACGGTACTATCGATTTGAATATTAAAATGATTCGACCTGTGCCTAAGCATCAAGTGTTAGTGGCCGAGGGCAGAGTGATTAATCTGTCTAAGTCCTTAGGGATATCGGAAGGCACGCTAAAAACGCAGGATGGAAAATTACTGGCCACCGCTACGGCGACTTGCATGATTTTAAGACCATAGGCTGATGCTATGCGGTACCCAATGTTATTAGAACAGTACTTTACCCTGTTAGCTGTAAGGATTTTATGAGCATTAATTCAGTAAATAACGGAATTTTTTAATCATATTTTCATAAATAGGCTTCAAGATTGAAAATAGCTAGCATACGATATTCCATTCGACAGAAAGTATGTTAGATTCTGGCGAATTGTTGCTGATCGCTGTATTGTTACCTCTGTCATCAACAGTTCTCCACAGGGCCATCGCTGCAAATTTAGTTAGATTTGCAGGGAAGTGTCAGGAAGTTACACCAATTCAGAGTCTGCTTATGCAACCCAATTTATTTCCCGAACAAAGAAACGTTTACCAACAATCGATGGTGACAGTACCTTCGATTGAAGCCCAATCTTCCTCTCGTCGCGGCCGTTTGCAGCGCATGGTTGGCAGCGTATTGTTAACCTGTAGCGTATTGCTGAGTCTTTCGGCGTGTGCGGCGGGTAAGCAGGCGTCACCACAAGAAGGTGAAGAGTTCAGTTACGCTTGGCTTAAGGGCTATGCCCGAACTATGGCTGCACAACCCTATGAAAGCCATAAAGGCGAATTGCCTAAAAGCCTTCAAGGCATGAGCTGGGATGATTACCAACAATTCCACTTTAAGAAGAAAGCTGCACTGTGGCGCGATCAGGACTCGGAGTTTCGTGCTGAGCTGTTCCACCTAGGGCTGTATTTCGACACGCCAATTCACATTTATGAATTGAATGAAGGCAAGGCTAAGTTAATCGACTATTCGCCTTCTATGTTCGATTACGGCAAGTCAAAGGTGAAAGGCAGTCAGTTGCCTAAGGATCTTGGCTTTGCGGGTTTCCGTATGCAGTTCAATACCGATTGGGAACGTGACGTTGTCGCTTTCCTTGGCGCCAGCTATTTCCGCGCTGTGGGTCATGAGATGCAATACGGCCTGTCGGCTCGTGGTTTAGCGGTGGATACTGCGCTGCCAAAACCTGAAGAGTTTCCAATGTTCACCGACTTCTGGTTAGAAAAACCTAAACCAGGATCGAACATCACGACTGTGTATGCCTTGTTAGACTCTCCGAGTGTCACGGGGGCTTACCGTTTCGATATCGAACCGGGTGAGCGTTTAAAAATGAAAGTTGATGTGGCTGTTTATCCACGTAAAGCAATTGAACGTTTAGGCGTAGCGCCACTGACCAGTATGTTTATGGTGGGTGAGAACGATCGCCGTACCGGTTACGACTGGCGTCCAGAAATCCATGATACCGATGGCTTAGCCATGCACACGGGTAATGGTGAATGGATTTGGCGTCCACTAGGTAATCCAGAAAACCTACGATTCAACGCCTATAGCGATGAGAATCCAAAGGGTTTTGGTTTACTGCAACGTGACCGCAACTTCGATCACTATCAGGATGACGGCGTGTTTTACGATAAACGCCCAAGCCTGTGGATTGAACCAACAAGCAGTTGGGGTAAAGGTTCAGTGCAGTTAGTTGAAATCCCAACACTGGATGAAACCTTCGATAACATAGTGGCTTTCTGGAATCCTGCTGAGCCGATTGTGCCGGGTCAAGAGCTGCTGTATAGCTACAACATGTATTGGGGCGGCATTCCACCGGTTCAATCACCCCGTGCTCGCGTTGTTGATACCTTCACCGGGATTGGCGGCGTAGTTGGCCAGAAACGCAAATACTACAGTAAGCGTTTTGTGGTGGATTTCGCGGGCGGCACTTTGCCTATGATAGGCAAAGACACCCAAGTAAAAGCCGTGATCACTGCATCTGAAGGCAAAGTCGAAATTGAATCTGCCCGTCCTCTAGCGTCGATTAATGGTTACCGCGCTATGTTTGACGTAGTGCCACCCGGAGACGGTACTGAGCCGATTAACCTGAGAGTCTATTTAGAAGTTGATGGCCAGCCATTGTCTGAAACTTGGATGTATCAGTGGAATCCGCCTGCTAAGGATGATCGTGAATTGCACAATGCGGGTCATCTGCAATAAGCGATTAGTGAGTCATTAATCTAAAACGCCAGCTAACTTAGCTGGCGTTTTTGTTTTGGCTGAGCCCGCTAAATCCTGCATCTTCAGTTTTTGGATTTATACGGCTTGATAGGCTAAGACTAGATTATCTAAAAAATGCCCCAGCAACTGATTCATTCGAGTCGTTGATTGTCTCAAGATGAACTCTGGGCTTTGAATATATGGCATTTTTTGTGTACTGGAAAAAGCATGTTCTTGGGCTATTAATGGCGTTAATTGGCTACTGATAAATTCAAGATGGCATTGAAATCCAAAAACTAAATGTGTGTAACGTATTATTTGCCTTGGGCAAGCTTCACTTGTGGCGAGCACTTCGCAATCGGGAGTGAGGCCTGGCATATCGTTATGCCAGTGGCCGACCACTTCAGTTGTCGAAAATGTCTTAAGGCTAATATCACGTCTTCCTGCTGCAGTCAGTTCAATAGGGAAGTAACCAATCTCGGCATGTGGACTCTTTTGATAACGGGCACCTAATGCCTCGCCGATTAACTGTGCTCCAAGACAAACACCCACAACGGCTTTATTTGTCTGGATAGCTTGCCTGATAAGTCTTTGTTCTGCTTGGCTATCAAAATATGGACAATCGCTTTGGCATGTCGCGGGAGATTGGGGGCCACCGAGGATAATTAATAGATCAAAACCATCACTATTGTCAGGTAAAGCTTCATTTAGATAGATTCTGCTAAAGCTCATACTGTAGTTTTTGCTTGCGGCCCAATCGCTAAAATAGCCTGGACCTTCATAGCTTTCATGGATAATGCAATGAATGCGCATCGAGTTTTCCTGTGTCTTTTATGGGATAACGCTATGCTACAATCCTTTTTATTTGGCTGAATAACGTTATATGGACAAGTAATAATGCTAAATCGCCAACTCGATTCTATTAATACCATTATTGAGCAAGCGCCTAATATGCCTTCTTTTGTAAAAACGATTGAGATGCAGAAGGGATATGTGGATGCTTTACACCAGCACTGTTGGCATCAGCTTATTTTTCCGCTTCAAGGCCTGTTACAGACAGAGGCAAATGGGGCACTGTTTTTGGTCCCCCATACTACAGCGCTTTTTGTACCTGCAGGTGTCATGCATGAGTCTGTTGCGATTACAGATACCTGCTTTATTGGTGTCTATTTGAATCCTATGTATGGCCGAGATTATGGCGCCATGATAAAACCCGTCGCTATGAGTGCTTTTCTAAGGGAGTTGGTGCTAACGCTTAGAAAACAATGTGTTTTTAATCCCCCAACGAATGTTGAGCCAATGGCTCTGGCGGCAATACAGCGTTTGCTTGAGGTGTTATACGATCAAATTAATAGTGCGGAAGGACAGACTTTTAAGTTACTGATACCGCAAGATAGGCGCCTAAAATTGATCTTTGAGCATTTAACCCAAACACCAGCTTTAGATTTCTCTTTAGTGAAATGGGGTGAGATGGTTGGGGCATCGGAACGAACATTGTCGAGGTTATTTGTGAGGGAGTTTGGTTCCTCATTCGTCTTATGGCGTCAACATTTGCGGCTGATCTATTCGCTGTCGTTATTGGCCACAGACCTATCAATACAGAATGTGGCTCACCAAATCGGTTATCAAAATGATTCATCCTATATCAAAGCTTTCAAGGAGCGCTTTGGGATGACGCCACAGCGATTTCGGTTAGGCGATCATGGGATATAACGCAGTTACGACCTATGATAACGAGCATTTCATCTGACTTTTTAATTTGAATCAATGCTTTATGGATTTTATTCGCGGTTATTCATATCGTTGAATATAATCATCAATTGCAAGCATACGACTGAGTTATTGAGGACTAATTCACTTTTTGACAATCTAAATAATTTTTCACTGTAAAAGAGGCCAAATATAGGCGTAATCTGTGGGCGTTCTCGCCATGGGTCAGTATGTTATGTTTGAAATGTTCACTACGTTAGGCTTTGCTTGGTCTGTGGGTTTAGTGCTTGCGATACTGTTTGTATTGGCATACGAGTTCATCAATGGTTTCCACGACACCGCCAATGCGGTGGCGACAGTTATCTATACCAAGGCGATGCCGGCCAATCTTGCTGTTGCTACCTCTGCACTCTTTAACTTTGCGGGTGTGCTATTAGGTGGTTTAGGTGTGGCCTATGCGATAGTGCATTTATTGCCCGTAGATTCCTTGCTCGGCATGGATTCGACCCAAGGTTTATTGATGGTCTTTTCTTTGCTGTTTTCGGCAATTATCTGGAACTTAGGCACTTGGTATTTTGGTATTCCAGCATCGAGTTCCCATACCTTGATTGGGTCAATAATGGGCGTGGGCGGCGCGTTCGCGTGGATGAATCATCAACCTATCTTGCAGGGCATTAATGTCTCTAAAGCCTCGCAGATCATGTTGTCTTTAATTATTTCGCCGACCTTAGGTTTTGTGATGGCTGGGATTTTTCTGCTCATCATGAAATATGTCTGGCAGAAACATAAAATTCACCGTACTCCCGATGAACAGATGCAGATTAATGGTAAAAAACACCCGCCATTTTGGGCCAGGGCGAGTTTAATTGTCTCTGCTATGGGCGTGAGTTTTGCCCATGGTTCTAACGATGGTCAGAAGGGTATCGGCCTAGTGATGTTAGTGCTGATTTGTATGGCTCCGGCGTATTTTGCCTTGGATATGGGCAGCCAACCCTATGATTTAGAAAGAACTCAAGATGCCAATCGGCGCATCATGGCGATTTACGATCGCAATCAAGCCGTTATCGCCGATGTGATCGACTTTAACGCTTCAGCAAACGTCCCCGAATATATGCTGGCCCATTGCTCGCCCGCGAATGTATTGCCCGCGATGTCGCTGCTCGACCGTCGCTTGGCAAAAGTCTCGACTTACCAAGAGATGAATGTCGCTGAGCGACGCGAGGTGCGTCGATTACTCTTGTGTATTGATGATACCGCTCGCCAAGTCGCTAAGTTAGATCTGCCCGTGAAAGATCTGACTTCATTGGCGAAATGGCGCAAGGATCTCACCCACACCACTGAATATGCGCCACTTTGGGTGATTATTGCCATTGCGACTGCACTGGGCTGCGGCACGTTAGTGGGTTGGCGAAGGATTGTGTATACCGTGGGTGAGAAAATTGGTTCATCGAGTATGACCTACAGCCAAGGTATTGCTGCACAGGTCACCGCTGCCGTATCGATTGGGATTGCCAGTATGACGGGCATGCCGGTATCGACGACTCATATTCTATCTTCCGCTGTTGCTGGCACTATGGTGGCGAATCGCTCAGGGCTTCAGATCCAGACAATCAAGCAAATCATGCTCGCTTGGCTATTGACGCTTCCTATCACTATGTTGCTCTCTGCGTGCGTATTTATCCTTGCCAATGCACTTTGGGGTTAGCCAGAAATATAAGCTGAATGCTCACATAGCCAAGCCTTAAGCGCTTGGTGTTTAAATTCAGCGCCGTTTCCCGCGCATAATGAGCTAAGGCATCTTGTTAGTGTTGAGTCTTCAACACCCACAAGAATAAAATGGTTGAGCAATCTCGAATACGTTTTAAAGCACGATACCAATAATAAGAGCAGCGATACCCACGGCGAGCTTGCCGTGGGTTTTATTAGGCCAGTTTTACCTTAATAGCGTTCTACCAAGAAAGTCCCATCTGGGGGCTTGTCTCTTCGGGTTTCTTTTCAAGCAGGTTTATCTCGGCGAGTTGAATGTGCGTTGCAATTTGGCTGCGCAATTTTTGATAGAGACGTATGGCGAGTTCTGGTGCGGTTTCATTATCGGGAGTATGGATAAATAGATAAGGCTCTCGGCCTTCAGTAAGCCACAGCGGGAGTTGGGCGAGCCAGTTATCAAAAAAGGCATCGTTATCCTTAGGTAAAGCACTCGCGCCTTGCTGCGCGAGTCGTGTTACGGCATCGTCTGCTTGGCCGATAAAGCGCACCACAGGATGATTTGCGGTGGCAATCGCATGCACTGGCACTCGAGGTTTTTTCTTATGGGCGTCGATAATGGCGGCGTTGCTGGGTGGTAGGGCAAACAAGGGCCTGCTATCCATGATGATGCGATTCACTTTTTTATCGATAAGCAATCGATTCAGTGCACGCTCGGCTTCTCCCTTCGCAAAAAATGCAGCATGCCTGACTTCAACGCCATAGGTTAATCCTTGGGGGACTTGATTGAGAAATTGCGCTAACACAGGTAAGTTTTCTGGGCCGAAATGGGCGGGTAGTTGGATTTTCCAGATCCCCGTTTTATCAATTAATGGCGCCATCACTTGGAAGAAATCTTTCAACTCTTGGCCACAGTATTGCAATAGTTTTTGGTGGGTAATGGTTTGCGGCAGCTTGAAGGTAAAGCGAAAATCATCGGGTGTGGCACTGTGCCAGTTCATTACAGTTTGCTGTGCTGGCGTTGCGTAGAAACTGGTGTTGCCTTCGACCGTATTGAATATTGTGGCGTAACGGGCGAGTCGCTCCGCTTGTTTAATCCCATGGCCATAGACACTCTCTTGCCAATTTGAGTGTGACCACATGGCTAGCCCAAGGCGAAAATGACTCGGTTTATTTAACCCAGAACGCAACTCATCCAAAAAGACCTTCCTTAAATTTTATTCACATTTGCCAATGCAATCCTAGCCTGATGTAGGCTAGGGTTTGGGGCATTGTGCCGATACCCTTAGTTTAGAGTCAAATCTCGCCGCTGATGGCTTAGGGTATTGTATTTGATTTTGTTTGCATTTAATCCTATAAAAAGCCGAGCCCAACTTGGGCAACTCTGGAATGACATTGAAAATTAACCTACTCTAATAGTGCGTTATTATTATTTTTATGCTTATGATCAGACTTATTACTTAGCCAAATACAGACGTTGATTGGAGAACGGTGTGAATAATGATGGCTACACTTCCCTAAGCAATTTTATTGACCTTCTTTTGGATGCTATTTGCGTCGTTGATAAAACTGGGCGGTTTGAATTTGTCAGTGCGGGGGCTGAACGTATTTTTGGCTATACGCCTGCGGAAATGATAGGTATGCAGATGCTCGATCTTGTGCTGCCTGAAGATAGAGAACGCACACTCGCAACTGCCAATGAGATTATGACTGGCCGCTATAAGGTCGATTTCGAAAACCGTTATGTGCGTAAAGACGGCACAGTTGTCGATATTTTATGGTCTGCCCGCTGGTCCGAGGTTCACCAGCAACGTGTGGCAGTGGCGAGGGATATCTCTAAAAGTAAAAACGCCGAACGCCGACAAGCAGCCCTGTATGAGATTTCTGAAGCTGTGCATGTTGCTGAGGACTTGCTAGCCCTATACCGCCGTATCCATGAAATTATTGCGAAATTGCTACCTGCGGCAAATTTTGCCATTGCATTGTACGATCAGGATTTGAATGAACTCAGTTTCCCCTATAAAGCCGCCGCGGGTGATAATTCACTGGTCGATATCGCAAGTTTCAGCTTGTTTACCGAACAAGTGATCCACAGTGCAGAATCTTTACTCCTGTGTCCTGTGACCTTATCTGAGTATCCCCAAGCCATTCGCGAAGAGCTGGGTAATGGCAATTTAAGTTGGCTGGGGGTGCCGCTAAAGCTGCAAAAAGGCGTTATCGGTGCCTTGATGATGCATAGCTTGCCCACTTCGGCTTCTTATACGCACCAAGACCGTGAGCTATTGGAGTTTGTTTCTACGCAAATTGCCTTTGCGATTGAACGCCGACAAATGCTTGCGCGATTAGAGCATATTGCGCTGTATGATCAGCTAACTCTGTTACCCAATCGCGAGCTTTTTTACGACAGGTTTCAAAAGGCGCTATCCCGCGCCCATAGGGAATCAAGTTATTTCTCTTTACTTTATTTAGACTTAGATAAGTTTAAATGGGTTAACGATACCTTTGGTCATAGCGTTGGCGATTTGCTGCTGCAAGTAACGGCGCAGCGTATTCTCAGCTGTGTTAGGGGCTCAGATACCGTAGCGCGTTTCGGCGGTGATGAGTTTGTGATCTTACTAGAACGTGTTGATTCTGCTCAAAATACCCTATTGGCAGCGCATAAAATATTACAAGTTCTTAATCAACCCTTCGAGCTTGCCGATCAGCAAATCCATATTTTACCGAGTATTGGTATTGCCTTGTATCCAGAGCACGGCATGGACGAAAAACAGTTACTTTCCTGTGCGGATGCTGCTATGTATAAGGCTAAGAAAAATGGGGGTAATCGCATTGAAATGGGCTATCAAGGGCTAAAAAACCTAAATGCAGATCCGCTACCTGTTGCTTCTGAGTCAGAAGACAGTGAGTTAGAAGACGCTGAGTTAAATAACCTTGAAAACAAGGCGACTAAGATAGTGTGAGTCCGATTGAGGTGTTCAGGCGCAAGAGTTGGAGCGGCTGGAAGGTATAAAGAAATGCCCGTCAATGTCAGTGACATTGGCGGGCATTATTGTTTGGAACGATTTTACGGCATCAGAGTATAGAATCGTGATGACTCTATAGTTTGAAGCGATTTACTTCCTGCTGTAATGACGCCGCCAAGTGGGCGAGTTCCTGCGCTTGCACCATAGAGGTTTGCGCTTCAATCGACAGATTCTCCGACACTTCACGAATCGACTCAGTATTGCGGTTAATTTCGCTGGTGACTGAAGTTTGTTCTTCAGCTGCCGTGGCAATTTGGCTCGCCATATCCGAAATGTCATTAATGGCTTTACTGATCAGCAACAAACTTTCGCTGGCGGAATTAGCATCGGCCACACTGGTTTCTGCCATTTCATGACTCTGAGTCATAGATTTAACAGCTTTGCCGGCGGTTTGTTGGAGGGTTTCGATCATGGCTTGAATTTCTTGGGTCGATGAATGAGTGCGTTGTGACAGTACACGCACTTCGTCGGCAACCACAGCAAAGCCTCGGCCTTGTTCACCCGCTCGTGCGGCTTCAATGGCTGCGTTAAGTGCGAGTAAGTTGGTTTGTTCTGCGATGCCACTGATCGTTAATAGAATACTGTTGATCTTCTGTGAGTGCTCATTTAGCTCGCCGATAATTCGGCCGGCAGTTTCAACTTCACTGGCTAAATTACGGATAGATTGCTGACTCTGGGCGACTTGTTTGTGGCCATGATTCGAAAGCCCGACTGCATTTTGCGCCGTTTGTGCTGTGTGCTCGGCGTTGCTGGCAATCTCTTCGGTGGCACTGGCCATTTCGGTGACAGCCGTGGCGACCATAGTCACTTCATCTTGTTGGACTTCAATGCGTTGGCTGTTGTCCGTGGCCGAAGCGCTGCTGCCTTGGGCTTGATGCTCCAATTGACCTGCAATTTTGTGCATACGGGAAATCATGCCATGGAGACGTTCCACAAAGCGGTTAAAGCCCGAAGCCAACATACCAATTTCATCATGACTGTTGGCAGTATGAATGCGCACAGTTAGGTCACCATCACCTTCGGCGATATCATTGAGTGCTTGGGCAACGCGTTCGAGATCTTTGAATTGGATTTTGAAAATCGCGATTAAAATCAAACCAAAGAGTACTAATAGGGCGACACCTACGGCCGACATCCACCAGGCAAGGTCGGTTGCCTGTGACATGATTTCTTTTTTATCCATCACGAAAATCAACGCCCAGTCCGTTGAGGGAATTGCCGCGACATAGACTAATTTAGTGGCGCCATCTAGGGTGCGTTCTTCCATGGTATTGGCATTGGTGCGTTGTGATAACCAGCTATTGCTAAAATTACTATCAATTTTTGTGAGTTGCTGGGTATTGAACTGGCTATTGGGATGACTGATGATGAGTCCCGCAGTATCGACCATCAAGGTATAACCTTCGCCCGGCACTTCGAGGCGCTGCACCGCATCGGTTAATTGATCTATGGTTAAGTTCGCTGCGGCCACGCCTATCAGCTGTCCTGATCCCATCACAGGCTCGGCAATGGTCACGACTTGTTTTTTCAGTGTGGCGCTGACGTAGGGCGCTGTCATGATCATTTTACCGGCGGCTTTAGCGTCCATATACCAAGGGCGGACGCGGGGATCATAATTCGCGGTATTTAGAGAAGGATCTTGGCGATACATGTTGCCTTGCTCGTCGCCATAATAGGTGAGGGCAAAGTCAACCGCCGTATGCGCTTGCAGCAAGTGAGGGGTGACGTTTTTGCTCGGATCGGCTTCAATGGCTTGTTTTAGGCTGGTAATGGCCATTTTTCTGTCTTGCATCCATTGACCAATGCCGGATGAAAAGGTATTCGCCAGTTGATCAATTTCATGTTGAGTGTTTTCTAACGCATTATTTCTAATGAAATAACTAGAGATACTTACGAGTACAGCAATAGTGATCAGTACCGCGGAGAGGCTGCTAAACAGCAGTCGTGTTTTGAGTGTCGATCGCATAATCTATTCCTTTATATTCCGTTAGCGCTCTAACGTTGTTTTAGTATAGCGGCTATAAGAGACAAAACATTAAAGCATTGAGAAATTATAGTAATAAATTTAGACATGACGCCCATAAATCAGTCGCTTTATAATGGCATGATTTTTATGTTAATAACGATTAGGTAAGCCATTTGTTATTAATGCTTACTCGATAAACTGAGAAGACTGAATCGAAGAGGAAATAATATTTTGCAGATGACGAATATCTTTATTTACCGTCACTAAGCCATTAAAATATACCCATTTCCGTTAACGATATAATTAACTATGTTACCGTTTTCGATTGCGATTAATTGATTCAGAATGCTAGCTTGTTTATTTAACGTTAAGTTGTTTGCGTTACTTTTTCTTATGTTTCGAGCTTAGCTTCCATCTATTACCGCACAAAAAAGGAGCTTCTAGAAGCTCCTTTTTAATTCTAAAATGGCTTAAATATCATTGGGTCATTTTACTTTTGATCAACACGCAGCGTTGTTCCATTTGACGGGTTTCTAATAGATTGCGGCGAGTGATATTTGATAATCCCGTTTGACGATCAAGAACCTTGTCTAGCGCTGCTATACTATTGTAATTACAATCGGTTGGAACGAGGAAGTGGCTGTAGTTACGCATAAATACGGGACCTTTTTTGTCCATATCCCTCAAGCTCGCCAGACGTTCCTCCGCCGTAGCCGCGCTCAATAGTTTCTGCTCCGCAGGATAAAGATTTTGCATAATAATACGTTGCTTGGAGAAAGGCAGGCTGTCTAGATGGACCTTACTTAGCCAGCGACGTTTTGCCGCGGCCTCAGGGCGGATTACTTGCGCCGCAAGCGCTGCTTTCTCGCCTGAGTCCGAATTATCCTTAGCCGCTTCTTTGGTTAAACGTTGCTGCGCGTTAGGGAAATCATAGCGATTGAGCTGGGTGATGATCGCCCAGCGTAAATCTTGATCTAAGGTTAACCCCTTAATTTTTGTTTCACCGTCAACGAGTTGCGCTAAATGGCGCAGTGAATCCCTGTCGCTGGCTAAACTGACATACGCATCGAACCAAATGCGTTGGAAGTCATTATCGCCTTTGCTTTCCATCGCTTTTCTAAGGCTCATCTGGCTTAAGCCTTTGACTGCATTCTCAGCGTAGTTTTGCTGAATAGGTGCGATTTGTGCGAGATACTGCTTCGAGCGCAACATGCTATCGATGATCTGACCGACAATCGTGTAGTCCGTCTCAGCAGGCGCATTAACAAATACCGTGCTTAGGTATTGATCTAAGCTCAATTTACCTTCGCGAACACTGTCCCACAGACTTTGCCACAGCATAGAGCGCAGCAGTGGATCTGACACATTACTCAACTGCTGTTTTGCAGTGTTAAAGGATTTGTCATCGAGCTCGACTTTCACAAAACCCCAATCATCAAAGTTTGGGTAGACTAAGTCTGGGCAGCGCTCACCAATCAGTTGTTTGACTTCGGTACGCTCACCCTTGTAAGTGACAGGCACTGTGACGTCATGACGCAAATCGAAGCGGCCTTGGGTAAAGAGGGCCACTTGGACTTTTTGTTCGCGTAATGTTGGCAGTTCAGTGCTTGCAGGGAGCTGTAGCAAACTAAAGTTACTGATGCGGTTAGCTTCACAGCGATATTCCGCCTTGATGGTGTTAACGCCCGCGCTGTAGAGCCATTCTTGAGTCCATGCGCTTAAGTCACGACCCGCGGCTTTGCCTAGGCTATTGATAAAATCGTCTAATTCGGCATTTTGATAACTATATTGTTTTAAATAATTGCTGACGCCACGGCGAAACACCATGTCGCCCAGCAAGTGGCGCAGTTGTTTCAGTGTCGATGCGCCTTTTTGATAAGTGATCGCATCGATATTGTCGAAGGCGTTTTGGGTTGTTGCCACTGGCACTTCAATCGGATGCGTGGTGACTAAGCTGTCCTGCTCATAGGCTTTTTGTTTGCCTTTGGCGTAGAAGCTGCGCCAAGCATTGGTGAATTCGGTCGCTTCCTGAGTCGCAAGCGTTCCCATAAAAGAGGCAAAACTTTCATTAAGCCACAGGCCATTCCACCATTTCATGGTAACGAGATCGCCAAACCATTGATGCGCCATTTCATGCATGATAACGCCGGCTAAGTTTTGCTTTTGATCTGCTGTCATGGCCGCTTTAAAGAGGAAATGATCTTCAGAAAAGGTGACAGCACCTGCGTTTTCCATCGCGCCATAGAGGAAATCAGGCACCAGAATTTGATCATATTTCTTAAAGGGATATGGAATGCCAAAGTAGTTATCGAAGAAGGTTAACCCTTGTTTGGTATAGTTAAACCAATCCTGCGGTGTGACTTGATTCGCCACAGATTCACGGGCGAACAGGCGCATCGGATAGCGGCCCGAGTTGTCCTGCCACATGTGGTAAGGGCCCGCATGCATAGAAAAGTTATACGGACTAAGTTTTGGCGTATCAGGGAAGGTCCAACGATTGTATGCGCCTGCTGGAGTGATTTGGCTTTCACGCATAGTGCTAATCACTTGCCAATCTTTGGGCGCTGTGACCGTAATCTGATAGTTGGCTTTGATATCCGGTTGGTCGAATACGGCAAACATTTGCTGCGCGGCGGCGGGTTCAAAATGCGAATAGAGGTAGACCTTGCCATCGACCGGATCTTTAAAACGGTGCAAACCTTCGCCGTTGGTGCTGTGAGGACGAGTAAACTGCACTTCAACCGTGTTTTCACCCGAGGTCAGCAGACGCGTATTTAAGCTAATGTAAGCGCCATTATAATTTGGATATACGGCGGTGCCGTTGATGATAAAGCGTTTTATCTGTGCCTTGTTTAAATCTAAGCTCAGTTGTTTTGGTATTTCACTTAATTGAAAGGTCACTTTGGAGGTGGCGGAAAACTCGGCTTCCCCTGTGAGCTGAAAATCCAATTCATAGCGAACATCAGAAATGATCTGCGAGCGCAGCGCGGCCTGATACTGGCTAATGTAAGCACTGGCGTCACGTGGACCCGTATTAAGAGTGCTTTGGGTGGCACACGACATCAATGCGCCGCAGGCAAGGGCAACAAAACTGGCTTTAAACAAGTTCACAACTAAATCCTTCAACAATTTGTTTTCTGCTTGGATATTGGCTTTCAATATCGGGAGTTTGGGGTTGCCTGAGTGGCAAATGATCCCCTGCGCCAGCGCCGATTTGAACCAGTATCATTGCAGTGTATTTTGGCCGAGTACACTACCTTATTTACCTTGGATAACCAATGTTAAAAATGTAAAAAAAAGCCAGCGTTTAAGCTGGCTTCTTGGGATCTCTGTTTGGTGATAGTAAGCGCCAATAGACAATTACATGCCTAAGAAAGACTTAGACTTCATCTTACGGATTTCTTTTTCATCAGACCATTCGATCAGGCCTGTTTCTAAATCCATTAAACGCATTGTCATCTTGTAGTACACGTCTTTAGTGCTACCGTCTTGCTTCACTATGCTAGATAAATTGCCGTATAACATGTATTGCGCGCCGATTTGACGACCAAACTTGATGGCGGTTGATGGATCAACCATGCCAGTGTTGTTTTGGTAATCCAATTGCTTACGGACTGAATCTACTTTAGTCATGTCGATAAAACGGAACTTGCCTGAACGCAATAGTTTGTTGCTGATAGTGTCAGTAACAGACTCAGTATCAATGTGCTCTGAGGTTTTGTTCTTGATGCTGTCAACAAATAAAATCGGACGGCTATTGGCTGTCATGGCCACGATAGGAGGGAAAGTCATCATGCTATCCACCATCTTGGCTGCAATAGCTTGTAGATCCGTTGAGCCAAAGTTCTCATTGACGGTTTCAACTTCGGTGGCATCGCCATATTCGACTTTAGATTGACATGCAGCCAGACCCATAACGGCAGCCAGCACAAAAATCAGTTTAAATTGTTTCATAGTCAGTTCCATTTTGTGATTGTATAAACTTAATGACACACGTCTTATTCAAATACCACAACCGCTAGGCTAAATGATTATTGAATAAATTCGGGTGTAATTACCAGTATCAATTGCCCAGACTAAGGTGGTTTTGCCTGCTGCAACGTCAATTTTTGCCGGTGGCGCTTTATCTAACTGCAAAGTGTATTCACCCGCACTCAAATAACGCCGCCCGATCTGTGCTTGTTTAGGCAGCGTCAGCCAACTACGACGATCCGCTTGCTCTGTTACTACGTTAAAAATCTGCATCGCTATGCTGCCAATATCGGCGGCATTGTTTCCGGGGCTGCCACTCTTTCCAACCTGATAGGCCATCTCGGATTTGGCATAGACCCTTGCGACTTGGCGAACCAAGGTTGCGGGCAGATCTTCCTTGAGTGCTGTGATGGCTAAGGCATCGATATTGGCAATAGGTTCAGTTTTCAGCACTGTACCTAAACCTTGCACTTGCGTCTCTGGCACAAAAGTATTGTTTGGCATGTAAGTGGCTAGCGACACGGTTTGCCAATTGCCATGGATAGTAAAAGGTACGGTAAGGGCTTGCTTGGCGGGCACAAAGCCGCGCTCGACCATCAAAATCACTTGGCCATCTTTGGGATTAGGCAATTTAGCATCGCCCCAACGACGTTTAAACTCATCATATTGCGGCATGCCGAGTTGCTTGGCGAGACGCACCAGATCTTGCTGTAAATAGGTGTTGTTTGGGGTGATTTGTGCCGCTTTACGATAATCGATATAGGCATCGTTCGGCTCACCCAGTACTTCATGTAATACGCCAGTGGTGTAATAGCTGTAAGCGTTTAAGAAAGAACTCGTCACAGTGCCTGCGGCTTGACCTAGTTTGTTGACCTCGGCATCGATAGTCCCGTTCGCCATGGCTTGCACTGACTTTTGCGATTTTTGATAGCGCTCTTGCTCGCTGCTTTGTAACTCGTTACTGCGACGAACTTCGACTAAAGCGCCTTGGTAATCGCCACTAAATAAATAATTCAGCGCTTGGTATTGGTGCAGCATGATGCGTTCATACCCAGGACCTCGGTAAGGAATCGCATTGTCGTTTAACACTAAGCTGCTGGCTGTGGCACTAATGTCGCTGACGCTGACTTTGGCCTTATCATCAAAGGCGGTGTAAGCATCGACCGCTTGTTGGTAGTACTTTTTACTGGCCGCAAAATCGCCGGCGACTTGAGCAATACGGCCCGCTTCTTGAGCATAGAGTAGGCCATCGTTGCCATTGATATTGCTGGCAAGTTTGTCGATATCGGCCAAGGGTGTTGCACTATTTAACTCTTGTTTAAGCGGTTCAATCTGTGAAGGGTAATTAATAAAAATACTGTTGTAGGCGCAGCCCGATAAACCTAGCGCCAATCCTATTGCCAAAGCGGGTGCGATAAAAACGCGAGATAAAGGTGTAACCAAAGACAGTTTCATTATTGCGCTTCACCTTGTTCGATGGACTGGGCAGAAATCGACTGAGCCTGTTCAGGCATACGTGAGCGCTCGAGTAAGGTGATCCCTTGCAGGTGATCAAATTCGTGTTGAAAAATCCGCGCAATAAAGCCTGTTAATTCGGCCTGTTGCCACTCGCCTTGTAAATTCTGGTAGCGCACTTCAATGGCTTGATGTCTTAGTATGTTAAATCTTTGGCCGGGAACGGACAGGCAACCTTCTTCGCCGCCGACTAAGTCACTCGATGCATGAATGATTTGCGGATTAACCACGACTACAGGCGCCATATTGGGTGCGTCGGGATAACGTTCATTAGGTCGAGAAGCCATAATAAATAAAGCTAAGGGACTGTGAACCTGTGGCGCCGCGATGCCAACGCCTTTGGCGGCTTCCATGCTGGCAGACATTTGCTCTGCAAGGTGCGCGAGCTCGGCATCGAAATGATGCACTGCAATTGCAGTCTGCCCTAGAATAGCTTCACCCACTAACGCTATGGGTAATAAAGGCGGGGTTTGTTTTGGCATCAAATGTTTAAACATCGCATTCCCTGGATATTTTGCGGTAACCGTCTTTGAATCAAAGTCTTATTTTAAAGCGTCAGTATTAGTAATGTGGCGGCGGCGTTTCTTCAGCCTGAGTCGCCATATTACTCGGTTCCATGTCTTGTAACTTACCAATTAACATGTGAATTTGGTGCTGCTGGTGAGCCACAAGTCGATTTAATTTGATCACTTCTTGGTTTAACTCTTCGACTGTGAGCTCTTGAAAAGCCAATTTGGTTTCTAGATCTTCAATCTGTGCTTGTACGCCTTGCATGACTAACCTCTATTGCTGCCAAGTCTCAACTAAGCCTTGGCTACTGATACTAACGACTTTATTGGTATCTCGAATTGCCACAGAGTATACAACGGCTCCTCGATTTTGGCTGTTTTTAGTGAGTGCAACCTGCCATTTTTCGATTTCCTTACCCGAGTCGCGTTGCCACAATATGACTTCCCGCGCCGGCGTTCCCGTTAATATCTGGCTGTCTTGTTTGATAAACCTCACAGCAGAAAAGTTCATCTGCCGACGTGTAATATCTAACTGATTTAACAGCTTACCGCTAGTGTTATCCCAGATTTTGGCTTCATTTGTGCTGCCATTGGTAAAACTTAGTGTGCCACTGTCGTTAAGCGCCACTTTAGTGATACGGCTGCCTAAGGTCCAAGTATGAAGCGGCTGACCCGTTTGCGCCTGCCAAAGAATCGCCTGCATATCATTCGAACCCGTTAATGCTAATCGACCATCCGCGGAGAGGGCCACGCTATTGACGCGATCTTTATGTCCCAGAAATTTGATTAAGGCACTTTGGGCAGCATTGAGCGACATAACTGAACCATCATTTAAACCAATGAGTAGTGCGCCATTATCGGCTACCGCCACGCTTTCACCGGATGAAGGCAAAGACCACCATCCTAGGGATTTTCCGTCGGCTATTCTCCACATGGCAACTGAATCTCGGCTTAACGACGCAGCAAATAGTCCGTTGGGCGAAATCGCCGTACCTGTGACGCCAGTATTGATATCGCCATGTATCCATTGGTATTTAAGTGTATGGGTGCTGAGATCCCAGCATTGGACTCCACTACTTTGGGTGGCGACTAAGGCGAATTGTCCATTGCTCGATAGACTCGCGCTATAGCTAGGTTCCGTGGTGAGAACGCTAATGTCTTCCGCTTTAGGATGGCAAGCTGTCAGAAAAATTGTGCAAATTACCAGCAGTAGATTTTTCTTCATGAACTTGCTCCCTAAGTTGCTGTCTTTAGACTTGATCAAGTGACATTAATCACTGTTAACCCATAAAGAATCTAGTTGGTATAACCGAGATAACTAGTATAAAGTTGTCTCGCTTAGGTTATTGTAACCGCTTGAGGATGCTGAGGAAGCTTTAATGAAATCGATTTATAAATTATCGTTAGTTGCATTGGCTGTTATTGGCCTATCTGCTTGTAATCAAGAAGAAAAAACAGCTGCTGCGAGTACAAGTGTTGAATTAACGACAGAAGCTCAAAAAGAAGCTTACAGTGTAGGCGCTTCAATCGGTCGTTACATGTCTGGCCATATCAAAGAGCAAGAAGAATTAGGCCTTCCAGTTGATCGCACTCTGATTGTCACTGGTTTCACTAATGGTCTGAATGACCAATTAAAATTAACCGAAGAAGAAATGCAAACCATTCTTCAAGGTCTAGATAAAAAGTTAAACGATAAACGTCAGGAACAAGCTACTGCGATTTCTGCGAAGAATATCGAAGACGGTAAAAAATTCCTTGAAGAAAACAAGGCTAAGTCTGGCGTAGTGACAACTGAGTCTGGTTTACAATACGAAGTATTAACACCAGGTACTGGCGAAAAACCTGCCGCTGAAGACACTGTAGAAGTGGATTATGTGGGTACGTTAATCGACGGTACTGAGTTCGACAGTTCATACAAACGTGGTCAAACGGCTAAGTTCCCACTGAACCGCGTGATCCCAGGTTGGACTGAAGGCGTTCAATTAATGCCTGTTGGCGCTAAGTACAAGTTTGTTATTCCTGCAAACTTAGCCTACGGCGAGCGTGACACTGGTACTATTCCACCAAATTCCACACTGGTTTTTGAAGTTGAATTGAAATCAGTTGAGAAAGCATCTGCAACGCCAGCCGCTGAACCAGCAGCTAAAAAGTAATGAATTAACTGCCGCGTTTAATACGCAGTAAGTGAAATACCGCTCCTAAATGGGCGGTATTTTTTTGTCTGTAAAAATCACATTATTGTTTTAATGCTTAATTTATTGCCTTGCTATACAAGGTTTACAGCCTTAACTCATGTTTAGTTTTATATAGCGATCATCAATATCTATCGGCTGTACCAATGGATGATATTAATCATTAAATCTAGTCCGTTTTAGCGTTGGATTTATTTTAAAATGATGAAGGCTAAATTACGTTTTAATGATATCAGTCATCTGTTAAAGCGCCGCGTTCTTTATATTTTATTGGGTATCGCATACTGAATAATATCATCAAAATATCACATTAAAATATTGATTATTATTTGTTCGCATTAGTGCTTTGGCTGTGTCTATGTGTATTACTCTTACTGTTTGTTTTCATTTGGCTAATACTTTCGAATTATTACCTTGTTCTGCTAGGTGAACAGTGCTGCGTCAATAATCATTTACTCATCAATGTGTTACATTGGTAATGTGCGATCTTGCCCTCTTTTTTTACGCATTCAACTCTGAAATAATCCGCCCGCACGTTAATAGAAGTTAGCGGCAATATTATAATAATGGGGTTGATGATATGGATAATGTTAATAAGTTAACGGCGATTTCTTTAGCTGTCGCAGCGGCTTTGCCTATGATGGCAAGCGCAGATGTGATGATTACCGAATATGTTGAAGGTAGCGCAAACAATAAAGCGATTGAAATTTATAATAATGGCACTGCAGCAGTTGATTTGACTGGCTATAAGCTAGTTCAATATAAAAATGGCAGTACAGTTGCAACAGACATGGCGTTATTAGATGGTCAGACTATCGGTGTCAAAAAGTTAAAGGTTATTAAACATCCAAGCGCTGCTTTAGGTTTGGCTGCTGATGTTGATGCAATTAATGGTAGTGCTATCTATTTTAACGGTGAGGATGCAGTCGCACTCCTTAAGGATGGTGTGGTTGTCGACATTATCGGGAGCCTGCCTACACCAAAGGATTGGGGTATTGACGCTACTTTTATACGCAAGTTAGATTCGCTCGAGGCTAATAGTGTTTTCAATGCCGCCCAGTGGGAACAATTACCTAAAGATACCTTCTCTGGTTTAGGTTCACTAGAAACGCCTGCTGAGCCTGAAGTACCTGTTTTTAGCTGCAGCGGCGCTAAAATTGTGCCGATTTATCAAGTGCAAGGTGCGGGCGAGTCGAGCCCTTACGTTCCAGAAGGTGCATTTGAGTCTGAAGCTGAAGTCACAGTGCGCGGTATAGTGACTGCTCGTGGCGAAAGCTTGTTTAAAGGTTTTTATCTACAAGAAGTGAAAGGTGATAACTCACCGTATACCTCTGATGGTGTGTTTGTATTCTTAGGTGAAGCGGCGCCTGACGCAATTCAACCTGGGGTTGAAGTGTGTGTGCAGGGTAAAGTGAAAGAATACTTTGGCTTAACTCAAATCGATATAAAAGCCGATAAGAAATTTGAAGTCGGCGCTAAGGGTGAAGTCCCTGTTGCTGCGCCTTTCTATGTCGCCGATGGCGAAACCTTAGCCCAAGCATTAGAGCGTTATGAAGGCATGAATGTGGCTTTGGATGCGGGCAGCGATCTTAAGATCAGCCGTACCTTCAGCTATGATTACGCTGGCCGTCGCAACAACATGTTAGTGTCTTATAAAGAACCGCTAATGAAGGCGACACAGCTTTATCCCGCGCTTTCTGCTGAAGCGACTGCGTTAGTTAAATCTAACCTCGAAAACCAACTCTTTATCGAATCTGATTACAAACCTGCCGACGGTGTAATTCCATACTTCCCTGATTTCAATGTGGAAACGGGCTATATCCGTGTGGGCGACCAACTGACTAACCTGCAAGGTGTGATTGGTTACAGCTACGGCGCTTATCGTTTAGTGGCAACTAACACTATTACAGCAGGTGATTTTATCCGTGGTGATGACAGAACTGATGCCCCAAGCGTCGCCACTAAGGGCGATCTGCGCGTGGCTAGCTTTAACGTGCTCAACTTCTTTAACGATGTTGATGGTGGTGATACCAATCCATCAGGTAGTAATCGTGGCGCGCTAACGCTGGAAGAAATGGTGCTACAACGTACTAAAATCGTTAGCGCTATTACTGCCATGAACGCCGATATCGTCGGTCTGATGGAAATTGCCAACAACGGTTTTGGTGAGAAGAGTGCGATTAAAAACTTAGTCGATGCACTGAACGAGAAGCAAACGCCTGAAAACGCTTATAGCTTTGTTGAAATCACCGACGCTGATAAATATGACGGCAAGTACTTTGGTACTGATGCTATCACTGTCGGTATGTTATACCGTGGCGGCAAAGTGACCTTAGCGGGTGCTGCTCAAGCTATTGATACTCCTGAGCAACATGCCAGTGCTGGCAGCGTGACTCGTACTAAAGATGGCAAAACTGAGACAAATCCAGGTAACGATGCTTACCAACGTCACAGCTTAGCGCAAACTTTCAAAATCCATGATGAGTCGCTGACCGTAGTCGTTAACCATCTGAAATCTAAAGGCTCAGGCTGTTTAGAAGATTGGGCTAACTTCGAAGAGTCAGTCGATCCTGCCGATCAACAGGGCAAGTGTAATGCTTTCCGCGTATCTGCAGCCAAAGTCTTGGGTGAAACGCTAAAAGACGTGAAGGGCGACTTACTGATCATCGGTGATATGAATGCCTACGGCATGGAAGATCCTATCCGTGTGCTGACCGACTTTGATGCGAGCAAGTCAGATCGTGACATCATGACCGCTTCGTGGACGACGCTCGATGGCAAAGTATTTGAACGCCAAGGTAGCAAGATTGAAAAAGGCTATGGCCTGATCAACTTGAACACGAAAGCCCACGGTACAGGCACTTTCTCTTATAGCTATAACGGCGAGCTAGGTAACTTAGACCATGCTTTAGCCAATGCTAGCTTAGCTAAGCGCTTAGTGGATATTGAAGATTGGCATATCAACTCAGTGGAATCTAACCTGTTTGAATACGGTAAGAAATTCTCTGGTGATCTGGCTAAATCTGAAAATGCGTTCTCTGCATCGGACCACGATCCTGTGATCGTTGCCTTAAGCTACCCAGCGCCAGTAGTGCCACCAAAACCTGAGCCAACGCCTAAAGATGATGGCGGTGCTTTGGGTTATTTAGGTTTAGTACTAATGTCCTTGTTTGGTTTACAACGTCGTCGCCGTTAACCTGTGTAACGGGTGAACTCACAAGTGTTATTTGTGAGCTAGACTGAAACGAAGGGATGGTTCGCCATCCCTTTTTTAGTTGTTTATTTCAGTTTTTATTAGGAGTGAGTATGGATACAGTCTCAAATCCGCTGAAAACCATTAAAGCGAAGGCGCCACTGTGGTTTTACTTTGTCGCAACGCTCAGTTTATTGTGGAATATCATGGGGCTGATGGCTTTTGTGATCCAAATGACCATGACGCCGGATGCCTTGGCGCAAATGAGTCCAGATCAAATCAAACTCTATGAATCCACGCCGGCTTTAGTTGATGCGATATTTGGCTTTGCTGTGGTGTCGGGCGTTCTAGGCTGCCTATTGTTGTTATTACGAAAATCCCTTGCCTATAAAGTGTTGGTTGTCTCACTTATCGCGGTTTTGTTGCAAATGAGCTATGTGTTTTGCATTCAACAAGCGGCTGTGGTATTGGGGGCTGACGCGTTAATCATGCCGAGTGTGGTGGTGATTTGGGGATTGTTTCTCGTCTGGTTTAGTCGGCTGAGTGTTACTAAACAATGGTTAGTTTGAGTCTTATTTTTGCCGAGATTGACGGGACTGGCTTAGCGCAAACTAGTTGAACTTCATTCACTTCGCAGTAAACTGCTGATTGGTTTTATTGACTAGGAAGTTGCAATGAGTATTTGGTTTAGAGCTGTCACGTTAGAGGATTGCGCGCGTTTAGATGCCGGTATGGGCGGCAAAGGCACCTTGATGCAGACCTTAGGGATTGAGATCAGTGAGATTGGCGACGATTATATGAAGGCAACTATGCCAGCCAGTCCTGCAGTGCATAACCCTTTGGGGATAGTCCATGGCGGCGCGAATGTCGCGCTTGCTGAAACTGTTGCCAGCTATGCGGCAAATTTCGCGGTGGATTTTGAGCAGTACTATTGTGTCGGCCAAGAAATTAACGCTAACCACTTACGGGCTTCCCGTAATGGGCTATTAACCGCTACGGCTAAGCCTATTCATTTAGGAAAACGCAGCTCTGTATGGGAAGTGTTAATCCATAACAGCGCCGGTGAACTGACCTGTATTTCACGGATGACGGCGGCTGTCGTTAAACGCTAAATGCTAAATGCAATAGCCCAGCCTATTTCCCGTGGTGTGAATGGCGTATCAATCGTTTGATTTAAATAATATATAAATAAGGATTGGATATGGATAACGCGATAATTTGGGAATGGGTTGGTTATTTAGCATCAGTGGTCGTCGCAATATCACTGATGATGTCGAATATCAAAAAACTGCGCTGGTGGAATCTCATCGGCGCGGCTTTATTTGTGGCCTACGGCGTGGCAATTGGGGCTTATCCAGTTGCCTTAGTTAACTTTTTTATCGTGCTGATTGACACTTATTATCTGGTTAAGCTTTACCGCGAAGCCGACTCACCCGCCAGTTAATGGCAACGCATCATCTTTCTCCGCTTGCTTGTACCGCACTTTGCTTTACAGCACTCAGCTTCATCGCAGCGAGCAGCCATGTTGGTTTTCAACCGCATCTTAAATGATGTGAGCGAATCATTGGCTGTGAGTCCGCGCAATCGTTTATCTACTTTTCTATCTCGCTTCTAATCTTTTTTGTAGATTGCATGAATCTAGTTTAATCGTTTTATTCTTTGGTGGTAATTATCTATTCTTGCTCCATCGACAACACGTCGCAGCCAAGGAGATAAACCATGGCCACCATTTACGATTTAATTGAAACCTGGTTAACCAGCAATCAAGACTAAGGAGCAGGGCATGAGTCAACAACATCAAACAAGTCAGTACTTAACGAGCCAAAACGGCGCCCCAGTGGCCGACGATCAAAACTCACTGTCGGCGGGTGAACGTGGTCCTTTGTTATTACAGGATTGGCATTTAATTGAAAAGTTAGCCCATTTCAACCGTGAGCGCATCCCTGAGCGTATTGTGCATGCCAAAGGTACCGGTGTTTACGGCACATTTACCCTGACCAAAGATTTAAGCGATTACACCATTGCCGACCATTTCAATGGCGTTGGTAAGCAAACTGAAACCTTTATTCGTTTCTCGACCGTCGGTGGCGAAATGGGTTCAGCCGATGCTGAGCGTGATCCACGCGGCTTTGGTTTACGTTTCTACACGGCACGCGGCAATCACGATATTGTGGGTAATAATACGCCGACTTTCTTTTTGCGTGACGGAATTAAGTTCCCAGATTTTATCCATACGCAAAAGCGTAACCCTAAGACAAACTTAAAAGATCCGCAGGCCATGTGGGACTTTTGGTCATTGAACCCTGAAGCCATGCATCAAGTGACCATTTTGATGTCGGATCGCGGTATTCCAGCCAACTACCGTCAAATGCACGGTTATGGTTCACACACTTTCTCGCTGTGGAATGCCAAGGGCGAGCGTTTCTGGGTGAAGTTTCACTTTAAGTCCCAGCAAGGCGTGGTCAACTTAACTAATGAACAGGCTGATAAATTAAAGGGGATAGATCCCGATTCATCACAGCGCGATATGGTGGTGGCGATTACCGATGGCAATTTCCCGCGTTGGACTGTTAACGTGCAGATCATGCCTGAGGCGGATGCCAATATTTACCATATCAATCCATTTGATTTAACTAAGGTTTGGCCACATAGCGACTATCCATTGCTTGAGATTGGGGTGTTAGAGCTGAATCGCCTGCCACAAAACTACTTTGCCGAAGTTGAGCAAGTGGCATTGGCGCCCAGCAATTTGGTTCCCGGTGTTGGAGCTTCACCCGACAAGATGTTGCAAGCGCGTTTATTTGCCTATGCTGATGCCCAGCGTTACCGCATTGGTGCCAACTACAACCAGTTACCGGTGAACTGCCCACATGCCGCTAAGGCAAATCACCATCAACGTGCGGGCGCTATGGCGGGCACACAATGTCCTTACCATGGCAGCCAAACGGGGGCCGATGCCACGGCAAACTATGGTCCGAACAGCACTGCGGATGCTTTGGTTGAACCGGTAAACTTTGCCGAGCCACCACTGCGCTTAGAAGGTGAAGCGGCGCGTTATAGCCGTTATAACCAAGACGACTACACTCAAGCGGGTAATCTGTATCGCATCTTCTCAGAAGCGGAGAAAGCGCGCTTAGTGGCAACGATTTCAGGTTCACTAAGTCAAACAAGCTTAGATGTGCAGCAACGTATGCTGGCACATTTCGAACAAGCCGATGTGGATTACGGTCAGCGTATTAGAACGGCATTAGGGTTATAAACTGCGTTTCTAAGAAGTTAAGCTTCTAAGTCGACACTGTTTATCTCAATAAAACCGTCGTAAGTAGAAAGGCCAGTGATGTTTATCACTGGCTTTTTTGTTGCGGTAATTCAAGCTTCAAAGTATTTAGAACAGCAGAGTGACAACGCCTAAGAGTGCGAATAATACGGCGCAGCCGCGGTGTATCCACAACATAGGTAATTTTTCGGCGCTGAAATGGCCTGCGATCACCACAGGTACGTTGGCAAGCAGCATACCTAAGGTTGTGCCTGCAACCACCATAGTTAATGAATCGTATTTTGCGGCTAACACTACCGTTGCGATTTGCGTTTTATCCCCCATCTCGGCGATGAAAAACAGGATGAAGGTGGCGAGGAAGGGGCCCATTTTATAGAAACGGCTCTCTTCGGCATCGACTTTATCTGGGATTAACACCCAAAGGGCTATCGCGAAGAAGGACGCAGCCACTAAATAGCGGGCAAGATCTGGGCTGACCCAGTTAATCGCCCATTGACCAATCCAAGCGGCGGCAAAATGGTTGAATAACGTTGATAGAAAAATGCCTAAAATAATGGCGGTTTTATTTTTAAATCTTGCGGCGAGAATAAGTGCAAGCAATTGAGTTTTATCGCCAATTTCGGCAATAGCAACCGTAAAGGTTGAGGCAAGTAGGGCTTCCAAGTGTGATCCTTTAGGGGTGGTTAAGACATAAGCACAATAAACCGTCCACCCCTAGGTGCAGTCATTGTGCTCAGGTCTTGCTGGGCAAATCGATGATTTGCTGTGAACACCATGGCGTGTGGCCAAGTATGTTGATGTTCACCCTAGATGACGATGGCTCGAAATCCAGTTAGCTACTCCCCCGAAGCGAGGTGGGCATTATACCTAAGTGAAATTCGGTTTCAAGCACGAGTTTATCGCAGTAGGCACGAATGGATGTTTGACAGGCGTCAGAAAAATACCGCGCAACATTCTGTAATTATATGAATATAAATGGGTTAATTTTTTGACAGCGTTGTCTTTTGTTGCTAATTTAGCCAGGTCATTTCTACTTGATTACATACTATTAACTCGTAGTGATTCGATGACACCTACCGTATTTGGCAAACTAATTGAAAAGTTAGGACGCAAAGCTTCCGGTCTAAGGTTGTAAATGGATTTTTTAGTGAACTAAGATAGCGGAGTTGCCGCAGAATTCGATTTCTGTGAAAGATAAACGACTGCTGTTTAATGCTGTTGTTTGCCCAAATACCACTTTTATACCTAAGCCCAAGCCAATACTGGCTAAGATGGGTGCAAATGGAGTGCATTAAAGTGGCAAATCCTACTGTTTTTTCCCCTGTTTCTAAATTGAGTTTATTGGCCGCCGCAGTGATGGCGGCAAATACATTTGTGAGTATTTCTGCGCAGGCACACGGTTATGTTGTGGCGCCAGAGTCACGCTCCTATGCCTGTAAAACCGGCAACAATGCCAACTGTGGCGCGGTGCAATGGGAACCGCAAAGCGTTGAAGGACCATCGGGTTTTCCTGAGTCAGGTCCTGCGGATGGCAAACTGGCGAGTGCGGGTAATGGTGCTTTCTCGCCTTTAGATGAACAGAGTCCCAGCCGTTGGTCAAAGACAGATATTAAAGCGGGCTGGAATAAGTTCAGTTGGCAGTTCACTGCCAATCATGTCACCCGCAATTGGCGTTATTATTTAACTCGCCAAGATTGGAATCAAAACCAAGCTTTAAGCCGCGCGAGCTTTGACTTAGCGCCATTCTGCGTGGTCGATGGCGGCATGGTGCAGCCACCTAAGTTAGTGACCCATGACTGCTATGTGCCAGAAGGTCGCAGCGGTTATCAAGTGATTCTAGCCGTGTGGGAAGTGGGTGATACCACCAACAGTTTCTACAATGCTATCGATGTGAACTTAGATTCGGGTCCCGTCGTACCGGGTGAATGGCTCGATGTGGGCGACATCAATCCGTCACTCGATCTCAAGGCAGGCGATAAAGTGATGACCAGAGTGTTCGATGCCAATGGTGAGCAACCGGCTAAGCAAACAGTGATTACTATTAGCGATGCGACTCAAGGTGATAAACAAAATTGGCCTTTTCTATTAGCGAGCGCGATTAATGCCCAGCAGTCTCAGTTAAAAGCGGGACAAAAAAATGCATCAGGTGTGATTGAGCCTGTGTATGGCAAAAACGACATTTTTACTGCGACGACTTCAGGTATTGAGCGTGTCGAAGTGGGATTTGATCTGGCGCCCGCACCGGGCAACAGCTTAGAAGTCACTTCACTTGCCGACGATTATCAAATTATCGACGGCGCGGCGCAGGTTCGTTTTGATGTCACCAGCAATGCTGAAATGTTAGTGTCTGCGTATTTGTTTAGCCACGATGGCACGGCTGCGGGTTTTGTGAGCCAAACCGTTAATAATACTAGTGCGAGCTTAGTGTTAGACGTGGTTGCGCCTAAAGCAGGGCATTATCACTTGCAGGTTAAAGCTGAGCCTAAACAAGGTGATGTTATTCAGCAGAACTTTGATCTCTTCTTAAAGGATCAAGCACCAACGCCGGAAGCGGATTTTGTCTTCCCTGAAGGGGTGAAAGGTTACGTTGCGGGCACCACAGTGTTACAGCCTAAAAATGGCAAAGTGTATCAATGTAAGCCATTCCCCTATAGCGGCTATTGCATGCAGTGGTCGGCTTCTGCCACAGGATTTGAGCCAGGTGTTGGCGCTTCTTGGACTATGGCGTGGACTGAGCTGTAAATTAACATGTTGAGTTAATCGATTCTCAACATGATGTGATTGGGCTTAAACACAGCGAATATGTTTAAGCCCATATTCAGCGCGCTCGCGACAGTCAAGTATACGTTTGACCTCGATTCCCCCACAATGCTGAACCCCAAGTATTTCCAACAAAGGTAGCGATTTTGTTGGTTTGTATGTTTTCGTTTACCACAGCGCTATTAAGTTGTTACCGTACAGTGCGCGACTTATCTTTGTTCACAACTGGCTTGCCCACTGGGTTTGGCTCTGTTAATGTCCCAAACTATCTATTTTACCTATGTTGTTATTAGGATTATCACAATTGAAAGTCATGCCACTTTTATGCAACCGATTTAGTTAGCCTCAATGGCTACTGGGTTGAAATATTCAAAAGCTATTGGGGCCAATTGATCTGCAGGAATGAGATCCGATTGGATGCTTTTTGAAGCTGCTTTAAGTGATGTGTTGCTTATTTCGATTTAAGACGCAAGGCTTTATCGGTTCAAATCTTACTCAAATAAAATAATAATTAATCATTGAACAGGACTATTGTGTGAATTCAAAAATGTTAGGCTCGATCGCCATCGTTGCCGGGACGGCCATTGGCGCAGGTATGTTAGCCTTACCTTTAGCTACCGCGGCTTTAGGTATTATTCCGGCGTTAGTGTTACTCGTCGTTATTTGGGGCGTATCTGCCTATACCTCATTACTGATGCTCGAAATTAACTTACGCACTGGCGTAGGTGATAACGTGCATGCCATTACGGGTAAATTACTGGGTAAAAAAGGTCAAATCATTCAAGGCGCTTCTTTCTTAAGTTTATTATTTGCTTTGACTGCGGCTTATCTCACCGGTGGGTCATCGCTATTAGTGCTTAAAGCGAAGAACATGTTCGATATCGTGCTCGATAATCAAGTCGCCGTATTGTTGTTTACCCTAGTGCTCGGCGGATTTGCGGCGCTCGGTGTAGCTTGGGTCGATAAAGTGTCCCGCTTGCTGTTTTCGTTAATGATTTTACTGCTGGTGGTTGTGGTGTTATTTCTCCTGCCTGAAGTCAGTATTGCCAGCATGGCAACGGGCGCGATTGCCGAGTCGATGACCAGCAGTTGGATGGCGGCGATTCCCGTAGTGTTTACTTCTTTTGGTTTCCACGTTTGTATTGCCACTTTAGTGCGTTATCTGGATGGTGATGCGGTTTCACTGCGCAAGGTATTGTTAATCGGTTCGACGATTCCACTGGCTTGTTATGTGCTTTGGTTGTTGGTGACCTTAGGCACAGTCGGTGGCTATGAAGTCAGTGGTTTTGAAGGTTCATTACCGTCACTGGTGACGGCATTGCAGGATATTGCCCATACGCCTTGGATCAGCAAATGTATTTCGTTATTCGCCGATTTAGCCTTAGTGACCTCATTCCTCGGGGTGACCTTAAGCCTGTATGACTTTGTCGCCGAGTTAACCCGTGCTAAAGAGACGTTTGCCGGCCGTATACAGACCTGGTTGTTAACTTTCACTCCGCCAGTGTTATGTGCTCTGTATCTGCCAGAAGGTTTTGTGGCGGTACTGGGATTCGCGGCCGTGCCATTGGTGGTGATGATCATCTTCTTGCCAATTGTGATGGCATTACGTCAACGTCAAACACAACCGGGCGGTTATCAAGTGTCGGGTGGTTCTGCGGGCTTAGTGTTGGCAGGTTTGTTAGGCGTTGTGATTGTGGGCGCGCAGCTATTTGTTGCTATTTAGCGGCTTAGTATTTAATCCGTGGCTAGCGTCAGTTTTGTAGCGAACGCCGCGGGGTAACGCTGATGTAATGTAGCTGATGGAATGTATTTGCTTTGTAAGCGAATTTTTCCGAGTCTGTTATAGAGTGTATCCGATGTGATAAAGTCAGGCCCCGGCCTGACTTTTTGCTTTTTAGGTTTTAAAGCGAGTGATGCTGGGTTTTAACACAGTGACTTAAGATAAAAACAACACGATTAAAACGAGAACATGGCCCAGCTTGCGCGTGGCTTCATTCACATAAAACGGACTTAACACAATGAAAAAATGGTTACTCACAGTTGCCGTGGCCGCCAGTTTTGGCGCTCAGGCTGACGAAGGTATGTGGCAGCCCCATCAACTGCCTGCTATGGCCGATGAGCTAAAAGCAAAAGGGCTAGAAATTGATGCCAAATCGATTTCAAAACTCACCGAATTCCCAATGAACGCAGTGATCAGCCTTGGTGGCTGTACCGCGTCATTCGTCTCGCCAAAAGGCTTGGTGGTCACTAACCATCACTGTGCCTATGGTGCGATTCAATACAACTCCACCCCAGAAAAAAACCTGCTACAAGATGGTTTTTTAGCTAAGACCTTCGCCGATGAATTACCTGCCACACCGGGTTCACGTGTGTATGTGACCGAAGATGTGACCAATGTGACCGAGCGCGTTAAAGGCGGGCTTGAAGGTAAAATGGGCAGTGACTTCTATCAAGGCGTTGAAAGCCAAGAAAAAGCCTTAGTGGCTGAATGTGAAAAAGAAGACGGCTACCGTTGCCAAGTGTATAGCTTCCACGGCGGTCTTGAATATTATCTGGTTAAACAACTGGAAATTCGCGACGTTCGCTTAGTCTATAACCCAGCCGCTAGCGTGGGTAAATACGGCGGCGACGTCGATAACTGGATGTGGCCACGTCACACCGGCGATTTTTCTTTCTATCGCGCTTATGTGTCTAAAGCGGGCAAACCTGCCGATTTTAGTAGCGATAACGTACCATACGAACCAAAAAGCTTCTTAAAAGTATCGGCTAAAGGCGTGAGCGATGGCGATTTTGTCATGGTGGCTGGTTACCCAGGTCGCACCAACCGATATCGCACCGCCAATGAAGTACAAAATCAATTCGAGTGGGCTTATCCTGAAGGTAAGTTATTGCGCGAGCGCTTTATTGAGATCATTAAAGATACCGCGCCAGAGGGCAGTGACGAACGTATTAAGTACGAGAGTCAAATTGCTAGCCTTGCAAACTATGCGAAAAACTTCACCTCGATGATCGAGTTTTATGGCAAATCCACCATGCTTGCGGACCGTAAAGCCCGCGAAGCTGAGCTTGCAGCGTGGATCGCTAAAGACAGCGGCCGTGAAGCGAAATACGGTAAAACCTTAGCGGAATTAGATGCGTTAATTGCCAAGAGTAAAGCGCATCAAGAGCGTGACATGATCTTAAGCTACATAGGTAGCACGACTATGTTGCCAACGGCGCGCAGCTTGTATCGCTTAGCGAACGAGAAACAACTGCCGGATATGCAGCGTGAACCTGGCTTCCAAGAACGTGATATGACTCGCCTCAAAGCAAGCATGGAGCGTATCGATCGTCGTTATGCGCCAAGCGTCGATAAAGCCGTGTTATTCGATATGCTGAAACGCTACGCCGCACTGCCAGCGGACAAACGTCTACCTGCATTGGATAAAGCCTTTGGTATCGATAAAAAGTTCAGCGAAGCTAAGCTTTCGAAAACCTTAGACAAAATGTACGCCAAAACTGAGTTAGGCACAAAAGACGTGCGTCTGGCGTGGATGGATAAATCCGTTGCCGATTTTAAAGCCTCTAAAGATCCTTTCATTCAATTCGCCGTGGCTATGTATGACACAGATATGGCTGAAGAAAAGAAAGAAAAAGAACTGGATGGCGAGCTGATGAAAGTGCGTCCTCAGTACATGGATGCCATCATTGCCTACAATCTTGAGCAAGGTAAGCCTGTGTATGCCGATGCGAACTCAAGCCTGCGTGTCACGGTGGGTCATGTGAAAGGCTACTCGCCAAAAGACGGTTTAGTGGCTGTGCCATTCACTCGCCTTGAAGGCATAGTGCAAAAGGACACAGGTGTTGATCCTTTCGATGCGCCGAAGAAAGAGTTAGAGCTGATTAAGCAGAAGCAATACGGTGATTTCTATGTGAAAGCCATTGATTCTGTACCGGTTAACTTCCTGTCGACGTTAGACACCACCGGCGGCAACTCAGGTTCACCCACCCTAAACGGCCGCGCTGAATTAGTCGGTCTGCTGTTCGATGGTGTGTATGAAAGCATTATCGGTGACTGGGCATATGACGATAACATCAACCGTTCAATCCAAGTAGATAGCCGCTATATGTTGTGGGTCATGAAATATTTAGACCATGCCGACAATTTATTAGCCGAGATGGAAATCGTTAAGTAATCCATTGCCGCATCGCCATAGTGCGGCGAATATGATTGTTAAGCCGCTTATGTCATGTGATTTACGTGATAACTAGCTAGCGAACGGAAGATAATAAAAAGCGATAAGCCAATGTGGTTTATCGTTTTTTTTTCGGAGATTTGAAAGCGTTTCGAGTGAACTAATGGATAAAACCATTGTATTAATGTAAGCGTATAGCGGAGGCGGAGCCATGGCATTGACTCGTCGACACGCAGCAAGTCCATCCGTGGATGCTCGACCGCCCCGTCCATGGGGCGGACGGTCGTCTCGCCAATCACCATTGCTCACCTTTTGGGCACTAGTGTAACCAGTCTGTATGAAGGAGATACCCAGCAAG